>CAJBIL010000480.1 GCA_903953145.1 uncultured beta proteobacterium | reverse complement strand
GGTCGGCGTCGCCAGCCCGAGTGCGCAGGGGCAGGCGATGAGCAGTACGGCGATGCTGTGTGCCAGCGCCGTGGCCGGGTGGTGGCGGGCGAGCAGCCAGCCGGCGAAAGTCAGCCCGGCGATGCCGCCGACTGCCGGCACAAAGCGCGCCGAAATGCGGTCGGCCAGTTTCTGTACGGGCAGCTTGGCGCCCTGCGCGTGATCAACCAGCTTGACGATGCCGGCGAGTACGGTATCCGGACCGATTGCTGTGGCGCGCAGCGTGAAGCTGCCGTTGCCGTTCAGACAGCCGCCATAAACCTTGTCGCCACCGCGCTTGGTGACCGGCAGCGATTCGCCGGTGAGCATGGCTTCATCGACCTCGGAGCGCCCGTCAAGCAGCACGCCATCGGTCGGAATCTTGTCGCCGGGGCGAACGCGCAACACGTCGCCGACCAGGACTTCGTCAATCGGCATGATGCGCTCTTCCCCGTCGCGCAGGACCAGCGCGGTATCCGGCTGCAGGTCGATCAGTTTGCGGATCGCATCGCTGGCCTGCCCCTTGGCGCGTTCTTCGAGGAAGCGGCCAAGCAGGACGAAGCTGATGATGTTGGCTGCCGCTTCAAAATAAACATGATGCGGCCGGCGAACGAGGCCGGGCAGGCTATACAGATAAGCCGCGCCTGCACCAAGCGCAATCAGCGAATCCATGTTGGCGGATTTCTGCTGCGCCAGTTTCCACGCCTTGATGAAAATTTCCTTGCCCGGCCCGAACAGTACCGGCGTGGCCAGGGCGAATTCGAGCAGGCGCAGGGTTGGCGAGCGATGCATCAGCATGCCGAGCACCATCACCGGCGTGCTCAGCGCGGCAGAAAGCAGCATGCGCTGTTTGGCCAGCTTAAGTTGCGCCTTCTCGCGCTCGACGATCAGCCGGCGCTGCCCCAGCGTGTCCATAGCTTGTGCCGTGTAGCCAAGTTTGCTCACTAGCTTGAATGCCTCTTCGCGGCTGATTCGGCCGTTAATCAGCGCTGTTTGTGCGGCAAAATTAACGTTGGCGCTCTCGATGCGCGGATCGCGACGCAGCGACATTTCTATCAGTAGCGAGCACGAGGCGCAGGTCATCCCTTCAATCGCCAGCGAACACTCCGTTAATGGCACATCAAGGCTTGGCGATTCTGCAACGGGCGCCGCGGCTGGCCGGGTGATCAGATTGCCGAGTATGAAATCGACGGTGCTGAGCAGGTTTGCTTCCGGCAAACACGTCGGATCGTAATGAATGGCGATTGAGCCAATCTCTGGAACAGCGCGTACTTCCTTGATCTCCGGCCGTTTGCGCAGGAGGATTTCGAGGATATAGCAGCGTTCGGGGTTTTTGATCAGCGGAGATGCAACGAGGCGGATACGGTGCGTCAGCCGGTGTGCAACTTGGAAGTGCCTGAACGTTCCAGAAGTCATTTTTTCGCCACCGTTTTACGATAACGCACGAGTAGAAAGACCAAATAAAAAATAGTCATCCAGGCGCTGCGGAATTTTAGTGGCTCGCGCAGCCAGCGCTGGGTGATCAGATCCCAATGCACGCGAATCAGGTAGAAGGCGAGCAGGTCGTTGAGAAAGTTGGTGATGGCTTTTTCAGTCAAAGCGCTTTCGAGTACGGGTTGAACGCGTTTCTGGATACCATGCAACTGGCGGTAGCGCGACATGCGCTGCATCAGGCGATTGAGCTGCTGCCGGGTGCGTGCTTCGAGATTTTGCACGCCGGCAGAGAGCCGCTCGGCGGGGAGTGCGAGGGCTGGCGAAGCAACTTCAGCATCGGCATCCGTTTTTTCCGGCAGCGTGGCGAGTGAAGAAAACAGCTTGCGCGCTACCTCATGAACGCTGCAAACATGCGCATCGTAGCGTATCGAAAGGGTTCGGTCGCTGGCGTATAGCGTCACCCGGTAGACGCCAGGCTGCGTACGCAGAGCGTCGTTCAGCGCACGGTTTGCGCCCGGCGAACAAAGCTCGGCAGGCAAAGCGAAACGGATATGTCCTGATTCACGGTGGCGGACGATGATTCGTTTTGCCAGCGAGTTCATTGTCTCTGGGGCGAGTGGAAGGCTCATTGCCTCTCTCCGGCAGGTGATAAAAGATCAGGCGGCCGGCGCCTCGGGCGTTGCCACAGGTTGTGCTGCTGCAGCTTCCTTCTCTTTCGCTTCTTCCATCAGATCGGCGAGGTTTTCCTTTTGTTGCAGCGCGAAGTCTTTACCCATACCGGTTGCCTTGGAGACCGCGAGAACGATTTCCTTGCGGTACTGGTGCAACAGGTAGCCTGCCGCTACGCCGCCAGCAACCCCGGCAACCAGCAACACCAGCGGATTGGCAAACAGCGAACGGGTGACGATACCGCGCGCCACATAGCCGGCACCTGCCATTGCGGCACTCTTGGCAGCGGGGTGGCTCATCATGTTGCTCATCGAGCCCATCATCTGCGGCATTTTGTGGGCGGCGTCGTTCATCATTGTGTTCATTTTATTTCCTCTCGATATTCAGGATTTCTGAGGGTTATTTTGTGCCGTATTCGCAGGCGCTTCTTTGATGTCGTGCAACATTTCGTAGATTCCCTTGCAGCCTTCACAACAAAATTGCAGGTTTTTCTCGGGTGTGGGCAGGGTAAAGGGTTTGACGCCGCAGTCGAGACCACACAGATCGCAGGGTTGGTTCATTTGAGCGGGCTCACTTCAATAATTCAACGGCGATTCGCTCGAAGGTCGCTTCATCGGCTTCGCCAAGCACTTTGGTGCGAATTTTACCGTCCCTGCCAACAAAGTAAGTGGTGGGCAGGGCGACCACGCCATATTGTTTTGAAATCGTCGCTGATTCATCAAGCAGTGCCGGGTAAGTGACGCCGATTTTCTTGATGAAAGCTGCAACAGTCGCCTTGTCCTGCCCGGCATTGATCGCGATGACCTCCAGCCCTTCGCCCTTGTGGCGCTGCCAGACGCGCTCGATGGCCTTCATCTCGTCTTCGCAGTAGTGACACCAGTCTGCCCAGAAGCGAACAACCACGGCCTTGCCACGCAGATCGTCAGGGAATTTGACGGTGGCGGCATGCAGGCTGCCGGTCGTGAATGCCGGCGCAGCGTCGCCGGTGTTCAGTTTGGCCGGCGTGCTGCTATCGCAGGCGGCAAGCGTCAGCGCTGCGATTAGCGTGATTATTTGTTTGAACATCTCAGCCTTCGAGCAAAACAAGTCGGGAATTAAGGATCATGAACGAGGCAACGGCAGCAAACAAACTCCACATCACGGCGGCCAGCGTTGCCAGCTTGCGGGCGAACGCCGGCACGATGACGGTCAGACTCGGAACCCGCGAAAACGGCTGAATCGCACCAACACCCAAACCGGCTGCTGTGCCGATGAATAACGGGAGGTACAGCCAGTAGCCCTGATAGTGGTACTCGGGCTTGAGTACGCAGAAAGGGCAGTGATGATGCGGATGCTCATAAATGTAAAGCGAGACGAAGGAGAGAATACCGGCCATCGCTACGACAAAGGCAGCACCTGAAAACAGGGCAACGAAGTAGGCACCGCGCTTGCGCAGGCGGTAGAAGAGCCCGGCGCCGGCCGCAAGTGCCAGCGCGACGTAGAAGGCAATCATCGTCGGCAAGGGGGGGGAGGCTGCGGCATCACCGGTAACGCCCGGCGCTTCTTCCGAGAACAGGCTGCCGCAGCAGGAGGTGATTACATCGGCCTTGAGGCCGAGGAAGTAGCGCAACTGGAGTACGGCGGCGACCAACAGCAGCGGCAGCAGGGCGAGCAGCAGTATGTATTTGATGCGTACCAGCGGGTAGTCGTGGGCGCGTGTGTCAACGTGGTTGATGACCAGCCAGTTGGCCGCCAGAAAGAATACGACGATCTGTGCGATCAGTGCCGGAAACCCGAAAACATTGACGTTCAACGTGCCGACCGCACACATCGCGCCGACGAACATTGACGACATCTTGTCGGCATTGAAGACGAAGAGCAGCAACGCGACGAGTTGGGTAGCAAAGACAAAAGTGAGCAGTGTTGACAGCAGATAGGTGCGGCGCTCCAGCACCAGTTGCCGTTCGCTGCCGCTGCGGATGTTCCAGTGGCGGATGATATCGAAGGCGAACGGCGCCGAGACGACGAGTAGGCCGACGCAGACCAGCGAGGCGAGCAGCAGCGCAATGATCGCCGGCTGGAAAATCATGCCGGAGACTCCATCGTGTTTCTCGTTGTATCTTGGCGCACCACACGCCCGTCGCGCATATCGACGACCTGATGCACGATGGACGAATCGACAACCAGCGGGTCGTGACTGGTGAGGATCACCGTCTTGCCGCTGGCCGAGAGTTTTTCCAGAATCGCCATGAACTCCATCGACAAGGCGGTATCCAGATTGGCGGTGGGCTCGTCGGCGATGATGATTTCCGGGTCGTTGATCAGTGCGCGGGCAATCGCCACGCGCTGCTGCTCTCCGCCCGAAAGCCACTCGACGCGCGCCTCGCGGCGGTGTGACAAACGCAGGTCGCCGAGTAGGCGTTGCGCCTTTTCGTGCAGCTCGCGCCAGTCTCCGCCGAGCGGGTAGGCTGGCAACATCACGTTCTCCAGCGCAGACAAACCCTTGATCAGGTTGAACTGCTGGAAAACGAAGCCGAAAGTCTGCCGGCGGATGTCGGTCAGGAAGCGTTCGGGCAGGCCGGAAATATCCTGCCCCTTGAGGCGCACACGGCCACTGGTTGGCCGCGACAGGCAGCCGATGATCGACAGCAGCGTCGTCTTGCCCGAACCACTCGGCCCGCGCAGCGCGGTGACACGTTGAGCCGGCAATTGCAGGTCAATCCCGCCAAGCGCATGAAACTCGTTCTCGCGCCCCTGGTTGAAGGCTTTGCGGATGTCTGTCAGTTCGATCATCTCATCATTCTCATCAACGCATCACCGAGTCGGGATCGGTAATCGCGGCGCGCCAGATTGGCACCAGCGTTGCAGCTGCATAAGGAAAAACGGTGAAGAAAAACAGCGTCGCGACCTGGAAGCCGTCGATTACCGGTGGCAGGTCGAAGTGCGGGTAGAGCACGGCCCAGCCCTTGAGTACGGGTGTAAACAGCATTGCCGACGTATGAAAAACATGGAGGTAGGCGAGCACATAGCCGAAGACGAAGGCAGCCAGCGACACTAAGGCGCCTTCCCAGAACTTCATTTTGATCACGTCGCCGGTTTCCCAGCCGATGGCTTTGAGAATGCCGATTTCTCGTTTTTCTTCAGCCGACAGGCCGGACGCTTTTTCCCACGCGAAAATGGCGAAGGCGAGAATTGCCAGCGAGGCCAGCGCCAGCACAATGCCTTCGCGCCAGTTGAAGATTGACTCGTAGGTGCGCAGTATCTCGTCGCGCAGGATCGGGCGCGAATCGGGGAATTGCTGCGCAAGCTTGGTGGCGACGTTGCGGACTTCCTGCGGATTAGCGACCGAGAGTGCAATATCAGTAAAGTAGCCGGGAGCAATTTCAAAAAAATTACGGAAATCACCCTCGTTGAGCAGCACCAGATCAGCACTGACTAACTCAGTGTCGGGCGACAGGATGCGTGCCACGCTAAAACCGAATAGTTTGCCGGAATAAGAACGAAACGAGATGACGTTGCCGACTGCCAGCCCGCGCGCCTTGGCCAGCGCCGCGCCGACCACCAGTGTGCCGGCTGGGACAGGCTCGCGGTTCGGCACCATGAAGGTGTAATTGGCCTTGACCACCGGGTCGTAGTAGTAGCCCCACAGCCGGCCTTCCTTGTTCTGCACGCCGCGAATGCGGCCGAGCCGCTCGAGATAGCCGGGCGGGATCAGGTCATGGCGGCCGGCAACCATGCGCTGTAAAACCACCTCCGGTGCGCCGTCGAGCACGTGCGCCGCCTCGTGGCGCAGGGCGTGCGTGAACAGCATCACCGAGGCGAGCAGGAAAACGATCAGTGTGTAGACGATCAGCAGGCCGAGATTTTTTGCCTTGCGCCGTGCCAGCGACGAGAGCGTGAAATCAATCAGGTATTGCTGCTTGGCGATCCAGGCGTTCATGAGCGGCAATCAGGTGAGCGGGCGGTGCGACGAGCGAGCCGGTCGGGAATTTTTCCAGCCCGAGTGGATGATCCTGAAAGGCTGAATGCAGATCAGCCTGCGACAGGTGGCGGGTGTAGCGGGCTTCGGTGAACAGGCAGAGATCGGTGAGTTGCAACTGCGTGACCAGCGCGCGATTCTGTTCTGTTGCACTGCCACGTTGGTGGCGCAACCAGGCGGCATCGGCGAAGGTGGCGATAAAGATACCGGCGGCGAAAAATACAGCGATAAGGAGTAGATGGCTGGGGCGGGCGACGGACATGATGGGTAGCGCAAGAGAGTTATGCACCGGATTATGCCGCAATATCCAAGAGATATAAGAATATCATCGTTTGATGATATTTGTTTTTTAGCGCATCCCCGAAAGGGCTGCGGCAAAGCAAAAAAGCTTAAACGCGGTTAGAAGCGCGCATCAGTGCGCCACGCAATGCGATGGTCAGGCTGGCGCCAATGCCGACGCGTTGCGCCAGCGCCGGCAGGATAATCAGCGAAGCCAGCGCGAAACCCGCGCCGAGCAATAGCGATGGCAGCTCGCTGCCTTCGTCGGCGTTGTCTTGTAGGTTGTTTTGCATGATTAATTCTCCCTGATGCGATTGGCGATAACGCCACAGGTCGAATCGTAATCTGCTTCCACAGTTTGGTGAATGCGGCATATTGTCGCACCACCGGTTTGGCCGCTACAGGGCATTGCTTTGCAGCATCACCTTATAGCGGCAAAATCGATGCGCTTAAAAACTCGCTGACACGCCAAGTTGCCCGTTGCGCCCTGGCATCGGGTAACCGGGGCGATAGGCGTAATCACGATCAAAGAGATTTTCTGCGGCGATAAAAACTTCGCCTTTCTTGCCCAGCGCAGAAACTGGGTACGACAGCCGGGCATTCACAACGGTATAGGCGCCAACCCTTTGTATATTGGGGTTCAGCGTGTTGCGATCACGACTCAGTGCAAATACTTCGGATTGATACTGCGCATCAACGGCAACACGAATCGGCCCAAGCTGGCCGTTGACCCCGGCAGTGAACGCAGTTTTTGGCGTGTAAGGCAGATTGCTGATGCTTGGATCAAGCAGTGTCAGACCGCCGAAAACTGCCCAGTCCCGTGCAATCTTTTGCTTGACTGACAATTCGGCACCGTTTGTCCGGTAGGTGCCAAGGTTGTAAAAGGTTGTTGAGGCGAAGGACAGGTCGTAGGCGTAGCGATTCTTTACCTCGTCGCGGAACAGGCTCAGGTCAATTTGCGTTGCTTCGGTTGGCGCAAATTTAACGCCGATTTCCTGATGATCAAGTTCTTCCGGCGACAACTTTTTCCAGGTCGTGCCGGCAAACATGAACGGGATTGCGGCTTGCAATGCTGCGCCCTCAAGGCCGGGGTAGTTGATCCCGCGAGACACATTGGCGAATATGGTCAACTGTTCGGAAACTAGCGATACGCCCGCGTGCGGCGCGGTTCTGGACGCATACTGGCTGTGGTTGTAAGTCCGCACCCCGGCAGAGGGCACCAGCGCCCAGTTTTTGCTGAGCTCGATATTCTGGCTCAATGCCAGATGCGGGGAGGTGACGCGGAATTCCGGCATTTTTGTCCAGCCACCCGTATTCGGGCCGTTAACTTCGCCGGAAACCTTGTCCTGATCGACGCCGAGTACGACGGTGCCGCCCGCCCAGGGCGAAAATTGTTCCTTCCAGCGCAGGCCGCTCATGCTGAAGTTGGTGAGGAAGGTTCCCCAGCCAACCATCGGGCGTGCATCGTCGTATAAATTGCCTTTGCCCTGATTGTCGTAGACCCGGAATTCACCGCGCCAGTCGCCATGCTGATGCGAGACAAAGGCGGAAATCATGTTGGTTGATGATTCGTAGCGCGGGGCAGTTGCCGGTGCGGTCAGACGGTTGTCGTATGGGTCTTTGGCCTTGTTGTCGACCGAAAGAAAGCTGACGCCAACTGACCAGTGCTCGCTGAGCTTGGCGCCCAGACGCCCCATCAGATTGTTTAGCTCACCGTCAGAATTGGCACGATGACCGTTCGACTTTGCGTAGCCTTGGGCCAGGGAAAAATCCAGTGCGCCGCTACGGCCTGCCAGATCGACCTGTTCAACAACGGTGCCGAAGGAGCCGGCTGAAACCCTGCCGCTGCCGTGAATCCCGTCTTCAGTCGCGCGCTTCGTTTCCAGGTTGATCGAGGCAAAGTTGTTGCCGTTGATCTGCGGTTGCGGGCTCTTGTTGATGGTTACCGATTGCATGCCATTCACTGGCAACAAGTCGAGCAAGGGATGGTTCCAAACGCCCATATAAACCGGCACGCCGTCGACATAGGTTTTGATCTCGCTGCCCGGACGGCTGACACCCATGCCACGAATATAGACCGCGCCACCCTGATCGCCACCAAAGGAACCGACCGGGTTGTAACGCGAAATTTCAACACCGGGCGTATGGCGCAGAGCAGAGGCCAGATCCACCGCATTCTGGTCGCGCAACTGGTTTTCGGTAACGACGGTTGAGAAGCTGGAGAACTTGTCGACGCGGTTATCTTCAATGATCGGGCTGGCGGTTACTGAAACCGTTGATAGCGTCGCATTTTGCGCGTGAACCGTACCGGCACAGAGCAGAGCAACAGCGAGGGGGATGGCCTTAAGCTTCAATTTGAGATTCCTCGGTGGGTTTTGTGTGGATTGCTGATTAGTGTTTTTGCGCGGCAGGGTGATCGAGTGCGTGTGCGGGGTGCCCGGCATGTTCTTTGTTGATCGGGTCATTGGTTGTGCCGAAGAGGTCGAATTGCTTGCGCAGACTGGTTGCCAGGGGCTTTTCAGCTTGCGCCAGTTTTTTTGCCATCTGTTTTGCCGTCGTTGCCGGAACACCGCCTTGCTGAAGCGTGTCGGCGTGACGCAGGCCCTCACCCGCACACATTACGACTTGCCATTTGCCTTGCTCGCGCCGCATTAACGCCCGCCCGCCGCGTTCGCCCTGAATCCAGTCAGCGACTGCGTGATCTCCGATGACAACCACCGGGTCAGTCTGCACGCGGGCTTCCGGCTTGTCGTAGATCGTGCTGATCAGCGTACGGATTGATGCAGCCTCGGTTGCTTCGCCGGTGGCTCTTGCGGCCGCGGGCAATAGAAACAGCGTGGCGAGCGTGGCCAAAATGAAGCGGCGGAAAATTTGATCAGGCATGATGATTATTTCCGGTTGGGTGATTCAGTTAAAAACAGGCGGTACGTTTGTTGTGTTTGTCGAGTGCCCGGGAGAAAATATTTGCAGGTGGCTGCGCAGTTTACAAAGAATTTAAATTTCTCGCGTGTGGCATATTGCCGCAGTGGATGACGAGGCTGAAGCGCGATGGCACAGCCATTACCGGCGGTGGATGCGGTATATTGCGGCGCAGGATCAACCTTCCCGTGATTTGAAAATGCGCTATTTTTTACTGCTTGTCGCTGCGTTGCTGCCCGTGCCGGTGAGGGCGCAAACAGCTGTTGTTTCAGTGGCACCAACACCTGAACGCCAGAAGGAAATCGTCCATCTTGTGCGTCAGGATTGTGGCTCCTGTCACGGCATGACGCTGCAAGGTGGCCTTGGGCCATCGCTGAAGCCGGAGGTCTTGCGCGGCAAGCCGGCAGATTCGCTGATTGCCACCATCTACGGCGGCCGCCCCGGTACACCCATGCCGCCGTGGCATCGTTTTCTGACCGAAGCTGAGGCGGGCTGGGTCGTTGATCAGTTGATGCGCGGATTCCCGGTGGAGTAGTTGGCGCTGGGTGTTTGCGGCAATATGCTTGAAATCGGCAACCGAGGGTACTTGAGCCATAGGCCCCTTCGCCTGCGGGGCGCACCCCAAGGGTACTTCCTGCGGGGCGCATGGATAGGCGGTCTACCGCAACCATGTCTGGAGATGCCCGTATTCATTGGCTTTCCGCCGGGCATTGCGCTAGATCGCCAGTTGGTGCGCCTTCCCGGGGTGTTGTGTTGGCGAGCCTTGATAAAGTTGTCTGCGAAGTTGCATAACCTTTGATCCGGTACACCGTAAATTTTGTCCGACACCAACGCCATTAATTACTACCTGTTGCCTGCCGATCCACCTTCCCCCTGGTGGCGTCGGAGTGTTGCCACTACGGTGGTGGCGGGCTTGCACCTGCTCGCGTTGATGATAGTTTTTGCGCTTGCGGTACGCCCGGATCTCGTCAAGCCGCTGCAAGCGCTCACCGTGCGTATGCTGGAGTTACCGCAGCCCCCGCCGCCAGCGCGTATCGAGCCGCCGCGTCCACCACCGGTCGCGGCAAGCCCGCCGCGCAAAGTGCTTTTGACGCCGCCGCCGGTGATGACGGCTGTCGCGCCGGCAACAACGGTGTCGAGCTTTACCGTGGCGCCTCAGCCCGAGCCTCGCCCGGTTGAAGTCCGCCCCCCGCCCCCCGCGCCGCCTGCGCCAATCACGGCGGCGCGTTTTGATGCCGAGTATCTTCAGAACCCGAAACCGGTGTACCCCGCCATTTCGCGCCGGCAGGGCGAGGAGGGCAAGGTGGTTCTACGGGTCAAAGTGAGTGCGCAGGGCGCTGCTTTAGCGGTCGAAATCAAGCAATCGAGTGGTTTTTTACGGCTTGATAATGCGGCGCTGGCTGCTGTTGAGCAGTGGCGTTTCGTCCCCGCGCGGCAGGGCAGCGAGGCAGTTGAATCTGCGGTGCTGGTGCCTTTGCAGTTCAGCCTTGATAATTAGCAGCTAAATCAGCAAAAAATAGCGAACAAATTAGATAACCAGACGCAGCAAGTAAGGAATAACGATGGCTATGGAACTCGGATTAACCCACTTCTGGGCACAGGGCGATGCCGTTAGCCGCTCGGTGGCGGTGCTGCTTTTCGCGCTTTCAGTCGGCAGTTGGACGATTATGGCCGGCAAGCTGATTGCGCTGTGGCAGGCGCGGCGCTGCCACGCGCGGGCGCTCAATGCCTTCTGGGGCGCCGATTCATTGCCGGTAGCGATGGCGGCTTTGCAGTTGGAAGACAAGACCGGCGTGCTCTTTCGCCTCGCCATTTCCGGGGCCAATGCGGCAGAGGTTCATAACCAGCACGCGGCGCGGGGCATTGGTGCCGGCGTTTCGGCCAGTGAGTTTGTCACCCGTGCGTTGCGTAACCAGATCGTCGAGTCGCAGGCCAAGATCGAAGCCGGGCTGACCTTCCTTGCTTCAGTGGGTTCGACGGCGCCCTTCATCGGCCTGCTCGGCACGGTCTGGGGCATTTACCACGCGCTCGTCGGCTTGTCCGGCGCGACGCAAGTGGTGCTCGACAAGGTCGCCGGCCCGGTTGGCGAGGCGCTGATCATGACTGCCGCCGGCCTTTTCGTGGCGATTCCTGCCGTGCTCGCCTACAACGCTTTTACGCGCACCAACCGCCTGACGCTGGCGCGTCTTGATGGCTTTGCTCACGATCTGCACGCCTATCTCATCACCGGGCTGCGCGGCCGGCCAGGCGACAAGCTGATCGACCTCGATTCGGCGCGTTCGGCGCGTAAAGGCTAGGCTGCCATGTCCTTTGGCTCATTCAACGATAGCGCCACGGCACAGCCGATGGCCGAGATCAATACCACGCCGCTGGTCGACGTCATGTTGGTCCTACTGGTCATTTTCATCATCACCGCACCGCTGTTCCATCAGGCAGTACCGATTGACTTGCCAAAAGTCGAATCGACCCGGCTTGAAGACAAGCCGAAAACTGTGTCGGTGGCGATTGACGCGGCGGGCATCATCCATGTCGATGGCGTGCCGTTCGACAAGGCCGCACTGGCCGCACGTTTTGCCGAGGCCACTGCCGGCGGCGTGCAGCCCGAACTCCATCTGCGCGCTGATCGCGGAACGCGCTACGAGCGGGTGACGGAAGTGCTCGCCGAGGCACAGCGCGCCGGCATCGTGAAGATTGCGTTTGTGACGGACCCCGCGCGTTAACCCCGCAAAAAATAGCAACCCATTCTTGCGTTATCTCGCAACTGGTCACGGATTCTGGCGGTGTGGTTTGCATCAAGCCTGCGACGGGAGGGCGCAGGCTTGATGCGCGGTGCTTAGAACTTGATATTCAAACCGGTATAGACCGACCGTCCCATCCCCGCAACGGATGTTCCATAAGCAACGCCTGTTCCCATCGTGGCGCCCTGGCCAATATATGCGCCGCCGAGCGGTAGTGCGTAAAACTTGTTCAGCATGTTATCGATACCAACATCCAGCCGGACCTGCTTCCATTCGTAGCTGCTGCGCAGATTAAACAGGCTGTAGCCGGGCGTTCTGAGCTCCTTGCGTACTGCCTCGACATCCTTCTTTGCATCAACAAATACGCTTTCGAGGGTGTTGGTCCAACTGCCAAGCTTCTGGACGAAGGCCAGTTTCATGTTCAGCGGCATGATGTTGTAGAGATTGCCGCCGGTTGTCAGGTTTTTGCCATTGACGTAATTCAGAACGCCGGTTGCCGTAAAGTCGCCAAAACCGCTGGCGCTACCCAGTGGCAGGCGACCGGAAACGTCGGCACCATAGAGGCGGGCGGTCTGGTTGGCAAGGCTGAGGTTAGCAAAACCATCCGTGCGGGCGGGGCAGGTTTTGCCGATGCTGGTGCAGCTGACAGCATCAATATAGTTTTCAACGTGGGTGTAGTAGGGGGTGACGCTCAGTCCCCATGATTTCTTGTCAGCATCGTGCCAGCTAGCGGTTGCGCTGAGGGTATTGGCCACTTCCGGCTTCAGATTGATGTTCCCCACATAACCATTGCCATCGCCCACCCAGTTGTTCATGTTCATGACCATGGTGTTATTGGTCGACCAGACATAACGCTCATAGAGGCTGGGCGAGCGTGTCTTGCGAGCCAGTGCGGCTTCGTAGGTTTGCCGATTGTCCGGGGTGTAGCGTGCCATGGCGGCCAGGTCGATGTTGTTATCGGTTTTGCTTCTGTCGGCATTGTTAAATGCGGCGAAGCTTGCCGCCGGGTACATCATTGTGCTGTAACCCTGTACCGTGCCTGTGTTCATGGTCACGGTACTGCTGCGAATACCCAGTTGCGATTGCCACTGCGGATTCCAGCGTGCATCCCATTCAGCAAAAACATCAACGCGATCACGCTGGCCGTCGTTGATATTCAAGAAGATATTCGGCGCCATCATGGCACCGGTGCCGGAGGCCGGCCACCAGTCGTTCAGCCGGTATTTTTGATAATCGCCCCCCAGCGTCAGCGTGTCGCGTTCTGAAAGCAGGATGGCTGCCTTGACCAGCGCGCCCGTGTTCTTGCCTTCGGTCTTCATTGGCATACCAGGCGCGGTGCCGTACCAGAACTGTTTGTCCGGACCAAAATTCATGTCGTGCTTTGTGTTCTCGTTATACACGCGGGCTTCCAGCGAGCCCCAGGTGTATTGGCCGGTGTAGCTCAGGTTGATCTGCTGGCTGTCATTGCCCGTCATGTCCATGCGCTGATTCGGGAAGCCCTGATTCGGGATGTTTTGAAACCCGAGGTTCAGTCGCAGCAAATGATTTTCGTTGCGCAGTGCGATGGCAATCGATTGGTTCTCGGCCTTGTAGGCGCTTGAGCCCACGACATCGCCGGCCAGATAAGGGCCCCCGGTAAAGGCAGTCCTGGCACGTTTGAAGTCTCCACCGGCCTTGTAGTTGTCTGCTTGTGCGGTTGATCCGGAGAAGCGGATGCTCAGGTTTTCATTGGCCAGTGTGGCTGAAAGATTGGCGCCTTTGGCATTGTTGTTGCTGCGATAAAATGTGCCGGCTTCGCCTTTGAACAAAGTGCCTTCGCCCGCCTTTGCAAACTCCGGGGCAATCGAGTTGATGATGATCGAACCGGCAATGCTGTCACCGCCAGCGCTGACCGGGCTAATGCCGGCAAAAACCCGAATGTTGCTGGTATTGGTTGGGTCGATGTACGACAGTGGCGAATTCATGTGATTGGCGCAGGCTGAAATCAGATCCATGCCGTCAACCTTGATGCGGATACGATCATCAGCCAGGCCGTGGATCGCCGGCAGGCTGGAGACGCCGCCTGCGCTGTAAAGGCTGACCCCCGGGGTGTCTTGCAGGAGCGAGGCTGCATCACTGGTTGATGCGCGCATGGGCGCTATGCTTGATGCATCAAGCCGGGCGCCGGCGGCGTCGACCCCGTTGATTTTTGATGCGTGAATGACGACTTCCTTCATCACTGGGGCTGCTGAAGCGTTATTACTTTGCGCGATAGCGGTTTGATACATCGCGGGCAAGGCAAGGGCGACCGCAAGGACGATCGGTTTTTTGGCGCATTTCATGGTTTCTCCGTGAGCTCATTTTGAAAGTGCGCTCATTCTAGAGAGGGGGTCTGCGTTGTGGAATGTGGCATAACGTCGCACCAGGCTTGGTTTTGAAGCCAATTCACTACTTTTCCAAGCACGTTTTTTGGGCGAAAAAAGGGCGGAAGCATAGATGCTCCCGCCTTTGGTTTTTGCCGGAATAGGGTGTCAGTATTCCAAAATCAATGCTTCATCTTGCTGTGATCCATCGCCTTGTCGCCATCCATTTTCATCACCGTCTGCGGCATTTTTACCGGCAGCTCGAGTTTCTTTGTGCTGCCATCGTCGAAAGTCAGCATCACCGGGACGGTATCACCTTCTTTTAGTGTTTGTTTAAGGTCGATCAGCATCACATGATAGCTGCCTGTTTTTAGCTCGGCCTGGCCTTTAGCCTTGACGATGATTTCCTTGACCTGACGCATCTTCATCACACCGTTTTCGTTGGTGTGATTATGTAGTTCAACGGTTTTAGCAACCGGGCTGTCGGCCTTGACCAGTTTGCGGTCTGCGTCGCTACTATTTTTAATGGTCATGAATGCGAGGCTGGTCGGCGTGCCGGGTGGTACAGCGCGCACGTAAGCATCGGTTACCGTGAAATCGCCTTCTGCGGCAAACACGGCGGTGGAGAGCGTGAGAGCGCCCAGTAACAGGATTGTGTGGCGGAGATAGTTACGCATAAAGTTTCCTTGATGATTGATGTTGATGTAAATGAAGGCGGTGCGGCGTCATCCCTTATTACTTGCCGGACGTGGTCAGCAAAGGTCGAATAGCATCGCTGATCTGTTGTGGTGTTGAGGCATGCGGCAGACTGGCGGCTAATTTCCCGTCGGGGTCGATAACGTAGGTGACTGACGAGTGATCAACCGCATATTGACCTTCGGCATTGGGTTTCTGCTTCATGTAGCTTGCGCCATATTGTTTGGTGACTGCTGCGAGTTGCTCTTGTGAACCGCTGATCCCGATGATTGCCGGATGAAAGAAGGGCGCGTATTCCTTCAGGCGCTCTGGTGTGTCTCGTTCAGGGTCGACCGAAATAAAGATGCCTTGTACACGCTCGCGTTGAGCCGGTTCCAGAGACGACAACGCTTGTGCCATCAGGGAAAGCGAGGTCGGGCAGACATCGGGGCAGAAGGTGTAGCCAAAATAAATCAGCACCACCTTGCCACGAAAATCTGCCAGCGCTACCGGGCCGTTTTTCCCCTGTAAGGTGAAATCACCGCCTTGTGGTGTTGTCGCCAGTTGTAACTGGCTGTGTGGCTGTACTTTGGTTACGGCTTTCGGTGCGATCGGCTCCCAGAAGAAGGCCAGCCAGACAAGTAGAGCGCTCATTACGGCGATAATGGCAATCAGTAAGGCGCGGGATTTCATGGCGAGCTTTCGTTCGTAAATGGCAATTGGCGATCACTCGCCGGTGATGTTGATCCTGAACGGCACAGCGACCAGCGCCTTGCTTGTTTCAACCAGTACTGTCACATCATAGGCCATGGTCCCGGTGATGCAGATCGGCAACACGCCTTGCCCGGAGAAGCGCCCGCTTTGTCCATTCTGCGCGCCATCGTTCGTCAGCAACGGCCGGTTGTAGCCCATTTTCATCTCGGTTCCGGCAAAATCAACTTCAATTTTGCGCACGTCGGAGCCTTTGGTGCTGGCTTGCAGTTTCAGGGGCTTCAGGGCAGGGATCGGGCGTGGATCAATTGAGAACTCCAGTTGGCCACCATCCGGCAGCGTTGCAACACAGGCTTGTTTTGCAAGATCACAGCCGGACATTGGTAACGCAATATCGGTTTTTGGATTAAACAGCGGTGCCAGCTTGTAACCGACGACACCCATAATGGCGAGTGCCAGCAGGATTGCCGCATCCAGGAGCAGTTTTTTGGTCATCGGAGCATACAGTGAGAAGACTTCAAGGGCGGCGATTATCACCTGTAATACTGCTTTATGAAGGTGTTTGTGCAGACAAGCGACTGAAGAATGCATTGTCGGAACAACGGCATTGGCGAAACTTGATCTAGGTCAAATTATCTCGGGCAGGATATGATGACAATGTGCGACATATTGCCGCAGTGGCGTTTTGTCGCATCGGTAATCAGGGTGTAGAAAAAGTAAAATTTTAATCGTTCAACGGGAGTCAATATGAAAGTCCGTATGAAGCAAACCGTATCCATGCTGCTGGCAGCTGGTCTCGGCTTCGCAGCGGCTGGGGCGGCCTACTCGGCCGAGTCACTGCAAGACGTGATGAAGCGCCGTAACCTGTCGCAGCAAGACCTGCTCGCTGCGTCCAAGACCTATGTACCGACCGGCAAGCGCGACGACTTCGTCGTCTTCTCTTCGGGTGGTCAATCCGGTCAGATCATTGTGTATGGCATTCCGTCCATGCGCATCCTCAAGTACATCGGCGTGTTCACGCCGGAACCCTGGCAGGGCTATGGCTTCGACGAAAGCTCGAAGGCTGTTCTGGCACAGGGAAATATCGATGGCAAGCAGATCACCTGGGGCGACACGCACCACCCGGCGATTTCCGAGACGCAAGGCAAGTATGATGGCCAGTTCCTGTTCATCAACGACAAGGCCAATCCGCGCCTCGCCGTGATCGACCTGCGTGACTTCGAAACCAAGCAGATCGTGGTCAACCCGATCTTCAAGTCGGAACACGGTGGCGCTTTCGTTACGCCGAATACCGAATACGTCATTGAAGCCGCGCAGTACGCATCGCCGCTCGAGAACAAGAAATTTGTTCCGCTCGAAGAATTCAACGAAAAGTATCGTGGCGGTATCACGTACTGGAAGTTCGATCGCAAGGAAGGCCGTCTCGATCCAAAGCAGTCGTTCTCGCTCGAACTGCCGCCTTACTC
>CAJBIL010000479.1 GCA_903953145.1 uncultured beta proteobacterium | reverse complement strand
GAGAAGCCGGGGTCGACATAATCTGAAAATTCGTTGAAACGCGGATAACTGCGCCGAAAGAATTCGCCGGACATCCGCGCATCTTTTGCGGCATAAAGTCGCCCGCCCACGCTGCCAACAATGACATCAAGGCGATCCAACAACGACCGCGTCGCGCTACCTCGATTGGGAAAATCAAGCGCCAGCGTCATGCCCGGCATCGGAAAAGACAGCAGCCCTGGGCTGGCAAGATCGCCGAATGTTTTGAGTACCGCAAGGAACGACCCTTGCCCGCTTGCTGCGATGCTGCGCAGGATATCGGCCAGCGCGTCTTGTGCGGTGCTCGGCAGCACGCACTGATATTGGTAGAAGCCTTGCCGGCCATAGAGCCGGTTCCAATGCAGAATGCCATCCAGCGGATAAAAATAAGGAGCGTAATGTGTGACCGTTTTTTCCGGCAACGGCCGATGGTAATAGGCCACGTTAAAAGCGCGCAACGTCAGCGCGTTGATTGCCGAGACGGGCAGCGTGAAGGGAAACGTGAGCGCCTTTTTCGACGGCAAGGCAGGCACATCTGATGCCGCATGATCGCCGGCCATAAAAATGCCGCGCGGCGTTGCTGACAGACAATCGACCCACGCCACCGTGTATTCATGCTGCGCCTCAGCGGCCGTATTGAGCGCGAAAAACTGATCCAGCCCGCTAAAGCGCGTGTTCTGTACAGCAATACAAGGGCCATCGATGCGCCTCAATACGATCTCGGCCCAGGTAATCAGGCCAGTCAGTCCGAGACCACCAATGCTCGCGGCGAACCATTCGGCATTTTCGTTCAGCGCACAAATACGGCGCGAACCATCTGAACGCAGCAGCTCAAAACGCTTGACGTGACGACCGAAGGTACCGGCAGCATGATGGTTTTTGCCATGCACATCGTTGGCAATCGCCCCGCCAACAGTGATAAAACGCGTTCCCGGTGTGACTGGCAGAAACCAGCCCTGCGGCACGAAAACGTCAAGGATATCGGCAAGCAGGACGCCTGCTTCACACGTCAAAATGCCATTCTCAGCATCAAAGGCCATTAAATGGTCCAGCCCGCGCGTGCGCAGCAATGTACCTCCGCTATTGAGGCAAACATCGCCATAGCTGCGACCATTGCCATAAGGCAGCAACGCCCCATCAATTATCGGCAGTGGAATGCTACGTTCAGCCCACCAGCGCTCACTGACAGCGGCTTTTGCCGGCAAATTACCCCAGGCGCCGAGCGTCATCTCAACGCTGCCGCGCAAGAAAAATTGCGCCGAGCGCAACGGCGAACCACAGCGTTGCCAACCGGCAGATCAAGGTCGCCGTCACTGCCGACGCCTCGGGGAAACCATTCATCACCAGCAGACCGATCATCACTGCCTCGCTACTGCCCAAACCGCCGGGCAGAAAGGAAATACCCCCGATCAACATGGCAAAAGCGTAGATAAAAACGGCTGTGGTTAGCGGCAGCGGATGTCCGAGCGCATCAAGCAGCCACCAGAAGCCAACGCCTTCAGCCAGCCAAGCAACCACCCCGAAAGCCAGTCCCATCGTCATCGCAGGCAGCGAAAAACAGCGGCGAAAATGCAGGAGAATTTCACAAAACTGGACAATCAGCTTTGCCCATTTTTGTGTCCGCGCCAAAGCCCAGCGGTCGACGGTAACGATCAGCGACGTCCACTGCACCAGTAGAAGCGCGCTAACGACAAAAGCCAGCGCCAGCCCGATAACCGGCCGTGCCGGTGCATAAGCCCACAAGCCAATCGCAGCAAGAACAAGGATCGACAACAGATCGCTGGCACGCTCGGCAAAAAAAGCGGCAAGGCTGGCCGCCGAAGGTACGCCATGCGGCTTCAGCAAAACCGAGCGCAATGTTTCACCGAGTTTGCCGGGGCTGGTGGTCAATGCAAAACCAGCAAAATAAACAGGGAGGTTGATCCGCCACGCCACCGGCGCATTGAGCAGCGCCAGATAACGCCCCCAGCGTACAAAACGCAACAGATAGTTGCTCAGCGAAAGTGCCAGCAACCCGAGCAGAACCAGCGGCCCGACCTGCACCACCGCAGCAACAACTTCACGCCATCCCGCCCACAACGACAAGCCAAGATAACCAAGCGCCGCCAGCGCCACTGACCACAGCACGGCACGCAGCGGCAGATTGTCGCCCGGAGCAACTCTCAAGCGATAACGCCCCCGCCCAGACAAACCTTGCTCTCGTAAATAACGACCGACTGCCCCGGCGTGACCGCCCATTGTGCCTCGGCAAAATTGATCAGGCATGAGGCGGCATCAACGCGCTCGATCTCACACGGCGCATCTTCCTGCCGGTAACGCGTTTTAGCGGTATAGACCCAGTGTGTATGAGGGGCATCACCCGATACCCACGACAGTTGCCCGGCGCTCAAATGGTCAACGAACAATGCCGGATGCGCGTGCCCCTGCACCACATACAGTACGTTGTTGGCCATATCCTTTTTTGCCACAAACCATGCATCGTGATCACCGCTCTCACTGCGCTTGCCGCCCTTCACGCCACCAATGTGCAAGCCCTTGCGCTGGCCGACGGTGTGATAGGTCAATCCATCATGCTCGCCGAGTACACGCTCATCGTCGAGGCAGCGGATCTCGCCTTTTTTGGACGGCAGATAGCGCATCAAAAACTCCTTGAACGGCCGCTCGCCGATGAAGCAAATACCAGTTGAATCCTTTTTAGCTGCTATGTGAAGACCCGCATCCAGAGCCATTCTCCGCACATCACGCTTATAAATATCAGCGAGGGGGAAGAGCGTTTTCGAGAGCTGGTGCTGGTTCAGGCGATGCAAAAAATAGCTCTGATCCTTGGTGCCATCCTCCGCTTTGAGCAACTGAAACTGGCCGTCAAACTCACGCACGCCCGCATAGTGCCCGGTGGCGATTTTCTCCGCGCCCAGCGTCATCGCATGCTCAAGAAAGGCACGGAACTTGATTTCCGAATTGCACAGAATATCCGGGTTCGGCGTGCGACCGGCCTCATATTCCTTGAG
>CAJBIL010000478.1 GCA_903953145.1 uncultured beta proteobacterium | reverse complement strand
GGCCGAGAAACAGCCCGCCAATGATCGTCGCCCCCGAACGCGAGGTGCCCGGGATCAGCGCCAGTGCTTGTGCCAGTCCAAGTTTCATGGCGTCGCGCAAGCTTAGGTCGTCGACTGAATCAACACGGATCGTATGTTCGCGGCGCTCGGCCCAGAGGATGATCAGGCCACCAACGATAAACGCGGTTGCCACGGCCGGGGCATTGAACAGATATGCTTTGATCGTCTTGCCGTACAGCAGACCAAGGATGGCAAGTGGCATGAAAGCCGCGAGCAGATTGAGCGCAAAGCGCTGTGCCTTGGGCTCGCGCGGCAAGCCGCTGACGACCTCGATGATCTTCGCCCGGTATTCCCAGCAGATGGCGAGGATGGCACCCGACTGAATGACGATCTCGAACAGTTTGCCGCGCTCATCGTTGAAATTAAGGAGATCGCCCGCAAGAATCAGGTGGCCGGTCGAAGAGACCGGCAGAAATTCGGTAACCCCCTCGACGATGCCAAGAATCAGGGCTTTGAGCAGGAGAAGCAGATCCACGAGCAGCTTTCGACGAAAAAACGCAATTTTAACCTATGGCCTTGTCGCCTCTTCGAGCGAGCCGAGCCAATGCAAAGCCGCTGTGCGCGAGTCACCGCACATTTCTGCTGAAGGTTGCAGACCGCCACAGCACGCCGGGCGCTCTGCCCGCCCCCAAAGCCCGCAACGCAAATCTTCGCTGAGATTGGCGCACAACATACCCGCTGGTTTGCCTTGCGGATGACCGGGCATCGATGTGCTGATTGAGGGTGCAATGCAGCAGGCCGCGCAAGCGGAGCGGCAAACGATCGGCTTGTCAGGCAACAGGGCTGCTCGACGACATGCGGTTACGCCCCTTGCTTTTGGCGACGTACATCGCGGCATCAGCGCTGCGCAGCAGGGTTTCAGCATCGGCACCATCACGCGGGAAGTAGGCCACGCCAATGCTGGCGGTCACAACGATCTCGCCGTCCGGGATGGCGCAGCGGATCGGGTATTGCGCCAGCAGCGCTTGCCCGACCCGGTTCACGTCGTCGTCGCTGTCGATGCCTTCCAGCAGCAGCACAAATTCGTCGCCGCCCATACGCGCCAGCGTGTCATCGGCGCGGCAAACGCTTTTCATGCGTGTGGCGACGTTTTGCAGCAGATGGTCGCCGGCGGCATGTCCAAGTTGGTCGTTAACGCTTTTGAAGTGATCGAGGTCAATAAACATCAATGCCAGTTGCCGGCTTTCACGCAGGGCGCGTTGGAGTGCGTGCTCCAGACGCGCCATCAGCAACAGGCGGTTGGGCAGGCCGGTGAGTCCGTCATGGTGCGCCAGAAACTCCATGCGCTGCGCTGATTGCTTGATGCGGGTGATGTCTGAAAACACCGCCGCATAGTGCGTTAGAACGCCGGCCGGCGTGCGAACATCACTGATCGTCAGCCACTCCGGGTACAACTCACCGTTTTTGCGCCGGTTCCAGATTTCGCCCTGCCATACCCCGAATGCCTTCAGTTGCCGCCACATCTCGGCGTAGAACGCGGGCTCATGCCGGCCGGAGTGCAATAGCCCCGGCGTTTTGCCCAGCGTTTCACTATCGCTGTAGCCGGTAATGGCGCTGAAAGCCGCGTTAACGTAGGTAATGCGGCCGTCCGGTTCGGTCAACATCACCGCATTGTCCGTCGCGTCGACCACACGCGCCATCTGGCGCAGCCAGTCTTCCGTCTGCTTGCGCTCGGTGATGTCGCGCAGAAAAGCCACCAGATGATCGGTATGGGGAATCGCCGACACGCTCACCTCCAGATCGAGCGGACGACCATCATGGCAGCGGTGGCTGGTTTCAAAACGGGTATGGCCGAGATGCTCGATACGCTCGATGTTGCGGTCAATCTCAGCAGCCGACTGGCGAATCTCGAAATCGGCAATCTTGTGACCGACCACCTCCTGGCGTGTACAGCCGAGCAGCGCGCAGTAGGCGTTGTTGGTGTCAAGAATCGTCCCCGCGCGGTCGGTCAGCCAGAAACCGTCACTCGTTGCCTCAAGAATGCCCTGATATTGCGAGGCGGCCTCGCGCGAGCTTTGTTCGGCAGCGCGGCGCTCTTCGACTTCCTCTTCCAGTTCGCGGGTTCGTTCTTCCACACGCTGTTCGAGTTCACGATTGGCCTGCGATACCGCAAGCAACGCACTGGCCTCGGCCTCCTGAGCGCGGGCGAGGCGCCAGATTGCGGCAAACAGCACCAGCAACACCAGCAGGCTGATGCTGGTCAGGCGTTGCTGCAACTGGCCGAACTGCGCGCTAAATTCGCTGCGCGGGATCAGATGAACCATTTTCCAGACATAGGCGGCGCTATCGAGCGTCGAGAGGGACGCGGCGAACGCCTCGTGACTGCCGCCACTGGTGCGCTGCCCCTGTTGCAGCGGGCGCACAGTGGCATAGCTCCACAAGCCGGCGGCGGTTTCAAACTGGCCACTCTCGCTGCCGGACATTTGCTGCCAGACCTCGGGATAGCGTTGCGCGAGGCTCAGTTCCGGTTTTTGGAACATAAAGCCCCATTCCGATTCGCGGTCCGGCCCCATCAGCCAGTAACCCTCGGCATTCGTCAGCCAGAGTTGTTTATCACTCATCACGCGCAGGCGTTCCAGCAGGTCGTTGCCAAAATAATTGAGCAGCACGATGCCACGTTTGACGTTGTGTTGATCAAAGACCGGCGTGCCGATCCGAATCATCGGTTTCCACGGCACTTCGACCTGGTTACCCTCGATGTTCAGGTCGAGTGGCGAGACAAAAATTTCACCGGGATTCAGTTTGAACGCATCGCTGAAAAAATACCGCTTGGCCTTATTTTGCAAGCCGTAAGGCGGAATAATCACCGGTGCGCCCGGCCGAAAATCGACACGAATCCGCTCCATGCCGCTTTCGTCCAGCCAGCGAATCTGGTCGTAATTGCGCTTGGCGCGCGAAAAGGCCACCCAGTCCGCACTGAGTTGTTCGGCGTCACGCGGGCTACCCTGATTCAACACGGCGTTCAAGGCATGGCTGCGCGCGAGGTAAAGCAGATCACGGCCGACCAGATCAAGCGTGCGTTCGGCGCTCGTTGCGCCAATGGTCACAACCTGCTTGCCCTTGATCGCCCATTCGCCTTGAATACGTGCAGACTCGGCCTGATACACCAGCCATGCCGCAGCAATGACCAGCATGGCCGCCGGTAAAAACAGCAGCAACAGCCTGCGCAGGAAGGGGGATTGAAGGAGGGGCATGGTGACGGGCAGTCAGCGACTATGTCAAAGGCTTGCCTTCATAGTACTGCAAATTAGCGTTTTTGCAGATTCAAAGCCGATTCAACCTAAAAACCTCAGTTC
>CAJBIL010000477.1 GCA_903953145.1 uncultured beta proteobacterium | reverse complement strand
GCGGCGAGTGGCAGCATGAACATCACGCTGATCAAGCCGAAGGTTGAGCATGTCGACCTGTTGCTGTTCAGTCGGCAGTTGCACACGCTGCTCAAGGCGGGGGTGCCGATCATGCGGGCGCTCGGTGGTTTGCAGGAATCCGCGATCAACCCGGCAATGAAAGATGTGATTGCCAGCGTCCGCGAGGGGCTCGAAGGCGGGCGAGAGCTATCGCAGGCGCTGGCGCGCCATCCGCGCGTTTTCTCGCCGTTTTACCTGTCGATGGTGCGCGTCGGTGAGGCCACTGGCCTGCTCGAACAAATTTTCTTCCGGCTTTTTGAACACATGGAGTTCGAGCGCTACATGCGCGAGCAGGTTAAATCGGCATTGCGTTACCCCATGTTTGTCGTGATCGCGATGGCCTCGGCGATGGTCGTCGTCAATATTTTCGTGATCCCCGCCTTTGCCAAGGTTTTTGAAGGTTTTGGCGCCGAGTTGCCGATTATGACGCGCATCCTGCTCGGCTTTTCCA
Source organism: uncultured beta proteobacterium (assembly GCA_903953145.1). Lineage (GTDB taxonomy): Bacteria > Pseudomonadota > Gammaproteobacteria > Burkholderiales > Rhodocyclaceae > CAJBIL01. The sequence goes on along the minus strand of CAJBIL010000477.1, from coordinate 1,355 downwards.
ATTTCATGCTCGCCTACTGGCCCTTGATGCTGGCTGCTGTGGTTGGCAGCGTCGTAGGTTTCAAAAGCTGGGTTGGTACCGTCAAGGGGCGCCACGACTGGGACGGCATTTCACTGCGCATCCCGATTGCCGGCAAAATTCTGCACAAGGCGGCTTTGTCGCGCTTCGCCCGCAGCTTCGCGCTCGGTATGCGTAGTGGCGTGCCGGTCATGCAGGCGTTGTCAAATTCAGCGCAAACGGTTGATAACGCCTACATTGCGCGGCGTATTGAATCCATGCGCGAAGGCGTCGAACGTGGTGAAAGCATCTTGCGCTCCGCACTCGTGATTGGCATCTTCACGCCGGTGGTGTTGCAAATGATCGCCGTTGGTGAAGAGTCCGGGGCGATTGACGACATGATGGACGAAATCGGACAAATGTATCAGCAAGAGGTTGAATACGAACTGAAAACGCTGGGTCAGCAGATCGAACCAATCCTGATCGTCTCGCTGGGCATCATGGTGCTCATCCTGGCGCTTGGCATATTCCTGCCGATGTGGGATCTCGGCAAAGTCGCGATGAAGCGCTAAATGGCAAGCAACGGTCGCCGCAAATACGAGATGGCGATCATGATCGTCATCATCGGCGCGTTGCTGATGGTTTTGTTACCCAAGCTGGAGGGCGCCCGGGTCGAGATCGAAGAAACCACCTTGCAAACCGAGGTTGCCGGAATACGCATCGAACTGCTCGACCGTCTCGCCCATCGCGAAGCCGTCGGCGGCGAGTTGCCACAAAGCGCCAACCCGTTGCACTGGACCAAGCGCGAACCGGAGCATTACCTGGGCGAGCTTGATTCAGCGCCCGATGCACGCGGCGTCTGGTACTTTGATCGCAAAAAAGAGATTTTGATTTACCGCTTTCAGAGGGGGGGTGAAGCGCGTTTTCGGCTCACCCGGGGCGCACATGCCGCCAATGCCAGCGGCGTGCTGGCCGGCGTTGGCTTGATTCGCGAAGAAAATATCGCGCCAGCACCATGAGGTTGCTACTTTGAGGTTAATGGAAATGAAAATGGTGGGCTATGATTAACAGGGTGTTGAAAAACGAATTCATTCACCACCAGAGTCGATTTTTCAGGGATTTTGAGCGGTTTTTTGGTTGTCATAGCGGAGATGCAAAGAGAAAAACAGCCTTGAATCCCACTTTGTCGAACTATTCCCAACCTTTTTCAACAGCCTGTTAAGGAGATTGCAATGACTCCCGATGTTGTGAAGGTGAAAGCGCAGCCTGATTATTCTCTTGAGGCCGTTTTTGCAAACGGTGAACGCCGCAGGTTCGACATGAAGCCCTACTTGTCTTATCCGGCTTTTTCTCCGCTT
>CAJBIL010000476.1 GCA_903953145.1 uncultured beta proteobacterium | reverse complement strand
TACCCGGCCTGAATCAGGAACTTGCAGGAGGGCTGGAAAGCGCCGTTTTGTCATTGACAGATTGCTATCCAAAGAGAATCTGCCATGTCAATGAGCTCAATGATCGGCCAGAGTTGCTTTGAGGTCAGCCGGTCAAACAAAACTTCGCTCACGCATAGTGCATTTTTTGATCTATGATTGCAGCTTGAGTCAAATATGAGCGAAGATTATGAGCCAATCCCACCTCTTTCACGACATCCTGAGCCTGTTCGTCACCCGCGTCGAAGCCGGCCAGCCTGAACTGGCGCCGGCTGAAATCGTTGCGGCACTCAAGGCGCCGCCGGCAACGGTCCGTCGTTATCTCGACAAGCTCATTGCCGCGCAAAAGCTGGAGCGCCATGGAAAAACGACGGCAACGCGCTACCGCTTGCCCCCGTCCGCCTCGCACTCATTGACGCTTGGCAGCACCATGCCGGCGGCGAATTATGTCACTTCACCCGCCGCCACGACCCTGCGGGCCTTCCTGAGTCAGCCGCTGGGCATGCGGCAGCCGGTGACTTATCAGCGCCGGTGGCTGGATACTTACCAGCCGAATATCAGCCATCTATTACCCGTCGCTCTGGCCGACGAACTCTATGCGGCCGGTCGCCTGCAAGGGCAGCAGCCTGCCGGCACCTATGCGCGCAAGGTGCTTGAGCCATTGCTCATCGATTTATCGTGGGCATCGTCTTACCTGGAGGGCAACCGTTTCACCCGACTGGATACGGAAGCGCTGTTCCGGCTCGATCAGGGGGGGGCGGTCGACCACGACGCGGTCATGCTGCTCAACCACAAAGCAGCTATCGAATTCCTGGTCGATAGCGTGCCAACCTATGGCCTCACCGCCAGCGTCGTGCGCAATCTGCATGCGGTGCTGATGCAGGGTCTGCTGGCTGATGAAGATGCTCTAGGGGCGATGCGCGAAAAGGTCGTCAATATCAGCGATACGGTCTATGTACCGACGCAGATTCCCTTGCTGCTGGCCGAGATGTTCGGAGAGATTGTCGACAAGGCGCGGCAGATCAAGAACCCGATCGAAGCAGCATTCTTCATGTGGTGCCACCTCGCTTACCTGCAAGCCTTCGACGATGGCAACAAGCGCGTCAGCCGTCTGGCGGCCAATATTCCGCTGATGCTCTACAACTGCGCGCCGCTCAGTTTCATGGAGGTCAGCCGCGAAGCGTACACACTGGCCATGCTCGGTATTTACGAGCAAACCGATTGCAGCCTGGCCGTCGATCTGTTTGCGGCTACCTACCGGCGCTCGATCCGGAAGTACGCCACGCTGATGGAATCCTTCGGCCTGCCCGACCCGTTCCGCATCCAGTACCGTGAAATGCTAAATCAGGTTATCCAGCAGGTGGTGCGTCAACGCATCGGGCTGACTACCGTTATTCTTGAACTCGGGCTGCCAGTCGAAGTCAGCCAGGAACTAAGCGACATGGCCCGAGCCGATCTTGCCCGCCTAGCCGAGCACAACTGTGCACGCTACCGGATTACTTTACAACAAACGGCGAACTGGATTGCCGATGGTCGGCCGATGTGACCTGCGTGTCGTGCGTGCAGGTAAAATGGAAATTGGTGGGCTGGCTCCGTTCAAAACAGCGCAGGCGGTCTCGGATGCCATGATCTCTTTGCTGACGCCTTTTGCAGCCTGTGTTCACACGCTGACGACCGACAACGAGAGGGCGTTTGCCCAGCATGAGCGAATCGCCGAGCAGCTCGGCGCTGATTTCTTCTTCGCTCATCCCTATGTCTCCTGGGAGCGTGGCGCCAACGAGAACATTAACGGTCTCATTCGTCAGTTCTTCCCGAAGAAGATGGGCTTCGAAACCATTACATCGAACGACATTGAATTTGTCACGCATCGCCTCAACCACCGTCCCAGAAAATGCCTCGGCTTCAAAACACCACACGAGGTTTTTATGAAGCAGCTACACTCTCGTCATTACGCTGCTGCACTTCAGGCTTGAATCCACCGCATGCAATTAAGCGTGTTTTTCAAGATTGCCGAGAAACTCTGAGCCAAACACGAGTCCTGTATCTTCAAAGTCATGCGTAACTTCTATTCGATTTGCCTCAGTTTTCTGATTGCCGGACCTGCGTTAGCCGAAGAAATAGGCTGCGTAACAACCACCTGGAAGCTTTTCGGGGCCAATCATCGCATCTGCGTTCAGGCGTTTGGTGACCCAAAGGTGCCGGGTGTTGCATGTCACGTGAGCCAGGCAAAGACAGGAGGGGTTTCGGGCTCCTTGGGCTTAGCCCAGGACCCCTCTCAATTTTCTCTGGCATGCAGGCAAGTTGGTCCGATTACGCTGCCGGCTAAACTGCCATCCGACGAAACAATTTTTTCGGAAGATACCTCGGTTCTCTTCAAGGAGACGAAGGTCGTTCGACTCTGGGATGAAAAAAACCGGACGCTTGTTTACCTCGCAATCAGTAGAAAGTTGATTGATGGGGCCCCCGCAAATAGTATTTCAACGGTACCCGTCATGCCTTGGGGACCCCGCTAAAATTTGTCGGGGAGTAACGTGGCGCACCGTCCACCACCAGGAAGTCGTTGTCGTTTTCAAGCTGAAAATCAGTGATTGGCTTCCAAGTCTGAATTTTCTTCGATGACTTGTTGTGCGAAAGCTGCTGCGGGCATCGGGCGGCCGAACAGGTAGCCTTGGACGCTGGCGCAGCCATGATGGGTGAGGAGGGCGAGTTGTTGCGTGTTTTCAACGCCTTCGGCAATCGTTTTTAGTTTGAGAATGCGGCCGAATTCGATAATGACGTGAACGATGGCGGCAATATCCGGGTCGGTGGCCATCTCGCGGATGAAGGACTGGTCGATTTTTAGCTTATCAATCGGGAAGCGTTTCAGGTACGAGAGGCTGGAGTAGCCCGTACCAAAGTCGTCAATGGCAATGCGTACGCCGAGTGCTGTCAGGCGTAGCAGTTTGCCGAGTACATCTTCCATGTCCTGAATCAACAGTGATTCGGTGATTTCCAGCTCCAGGCACCAGGCCGGCAGGTTGGTTTCGGCGAGGATCTGGCTGATCAGTGCGACCGGGTCGCCGCGTTTGAACTGCAGCGGCGAAATGTTGACCGCGACAGTTAGCTCGGGCAGGCCATCAGCTCGCCATGCGGCTGCT
>CAJBIL010000475.1 GCA_903953145.1 uncultured beta proteobacterium | reverse complement strand
GTCACTGACACCATTTTCTTCAGCAAATCGGCGCGCATGTTTGCCGGTGATTTTGGTCGTGCGGAAGACGGGCGCAATATTGCCAGCGAGATTACTTCGCGCATGGGGCCGTCACTGGCGATTGCGCTGCCCACTTTCGTTCTCGGGCTGTTTGTTACCGTCGCCTTTGCTTTGTTGCTGGCTTTCTTTCGCGCCAGTTATCTCGATTTTTGGGGCGTGGTGCTGTGCGTTGCGCTGATGTCGATTTCGGGGCTTTTCTACATCATCGGCGGCCAATATCTGATCAGCAAAATCTGGAAGCTGGTGCCGATCTCCGGCTATGGTGCCGGGCTGGATGCGTGGAAGTTTTTGATCTTGCCGGTGTTGATCGGCGTTGTTTCGGGCATCGGCTCCTCAACGCGCTGGTATCGCACCATCTTTCTTGAAGAAATCGGCAAGGATTACGTGCGTACCGCGCGTGCCAAGGGGCTGTCCGAAGTCACCGTGCTCTTCCGCCACGTGCTGCGTAACGCGATGATTCCGATTCTCACCGGCGTCGTGGTGGTTATCCCGCTGCTCTTCATGGGGTCGCTGCTGACGGAATCCTTCTTCGGCATTCCGGGGCTGGGCAGTTACACGATCGACGCAATCAATGCGCAGGATTTTGCGGTGGTGCGTGCCATGGTGTTCATCGGCTCGGTGCTTTACATCGTCGGCCTGATCCTCACCGATCTTTCCTACACGCTGGTCGATCCACGGATTCGCTTTAACTGATGAGCATCCTTCCCGTCATTCTCTGGTCTGATCTGCTCATCTGGCTGCTGCTGGTCGGCTCGCTGGTGCTCGGCGGCTGGTCGATGCGTAACCCGCCATTGCGTGCGGCCTGGCGTCGTGTCGGGCGTAGCCGGCCGGGGATGGCGGCGGCGACGGTACTGGCCGCTTTCGTGCTGGTCGGCTTACTCGATTCGCTGCACTACCGCCCGGCGCTGGAGAATAAAGGCGAAGGTAAAACGGCCTACGCCATTGAGGTGCTTTCCCTGCTGGACGCAGCGGTCACGCCCTTGCGCACGCGTAATGAAAAAACCTACTCCGAACCCCTCGCTACCCGCGCCTACGCCAAGGAGTCCACCGAGTTGCGTCTGGCCGACGGCAGCCTGCGGCAGACGCGCGATTACCCGCGACTCAAATTCGGCGGCGCCCATCTGGGGGCCGATGAAGCGCAGCGCGATGCGGATGTTGCCAAACGGGTGCTGGCTGCGGGGGCGCTTGCCTGCTTGATCTTCGGGTGTCTATCGCTGAGTGTGGCGTATTTATTGGCGCGCAGCGATGCTACAACGTGGATCAAGGCTGGATGCGCCCTCTGGCGTGGTGACACAGACTTCGCGTGGGATTCCGTGTTGCTCACGCTGGGTTTGCTGCTGCTCTTTGTTTTGCCGGTTGGCGCACTGTGTATTGATTATCACGTGTTCGGCACCGACAAAGTCGGGCAGGACGTGCTTTATCAGGTGCTCAAAAGTATTCGCACCGGGCTGGTGATCGGGCTGGTGACAACGCTCGTTTTGCTGCCACTGTCGATTTTTCTCGGCATTCTCGCCGGCTACTTTCGCGGCTGGGTGGATGACGTGATCCAGTATGTTTACACCACGCTGAGTTCGATCCCCGGTGTATTGCTGATCGCTGCGGCGGTGCTGATGATGCAGGTGGTGATCGACACCCACCCGCAATGGTTCGCCACCGCTGCCGAACGCGCTGATCTGCGCCTTCTGGCGCTGTGTTTTATTCTCGGTGTTACCAGTTGGACGGGGCTGTGCCGGCTGCTGCGCGGCGAAACACTGAAGCTGCGTGAGCTTGAATATATTCAGGCGGCGCAGGCCTTTGGCGTCTCTGACCTGCGCATCATCACGCGCCACATCCTGCCCAACCTGATGCACATCGTGATCATCGCGCTGGTGATGGATTTTTCCAGTCTGGTGCTGGCCGAGGCGGTGTTGTCTTACGTCGGTATCGGCGTTGATCCGACGATGATCAGCTTCGGCACGATGATCAACAACGCCCGCATGGAGCTGGCGCGCGAGCCGATGGTCTGGTGGTCGCTGGCGGCGGCGTTTACCTTTATGTTCACGCTGGTGCTGGCGGCTAATCTGTTGGCCGATGCCGTGCGTGATGCCTTTGACCCACGCATGGCGGGGGCAGTATGAGCCACCACGAGAAAATTCTGCTCAGCGTATCCGGTTTGCGCATGGGTTTTGCCAGTGGGCGCAAGGTATTGGCCGCGGTCGATGGCATCGATTTTG
>CAJBIL010000474.1 GCA_903953145.1 uncultured beta proteobacterium | reverse complement strand
TCCAGAGCCATTCTCCGCACATCACGCTTATAAATATCAGCGAGGGGGAAGAGCGTTTTCGAGAGCTGATGCTGGTTCAGGCGATGCAAAAAATAGCTCTGATCCTTGGTGCCATCCTCGGCTTTGAGCAACTGAAAGGCGCCGTCGAATTCGCGCACGCCGGCATAGTGACCGGTGGCGATTTTCTCCGCGCCCAGCGTCATCGCATGCTCAAGAAAGGCACGGAACTTGATTTCCGAATTGCACAGAATATCCGGGTTCGGCGTGCGACCGGCCTCATATTCCTTGAGGAATTCGGCAAAAACGCGCTCTTTGTATTCCTTGGCGAAATTCACCACTTCAACGTCGATACCGATCTTGTCGGCAACGCTCATCACGTCAATCAGATCCTGGCGTGACGAGCAATATTCATCAGTATCGTCATCTTCCCAATTCTTCATGAAGAGGCCGATGACGTTCCAGCCCTGCGCCTTGAGCAACAGTGCCGCAACTGAAGAATCGACGCCGCCGGACAAACCGACAACGACTGTTTTGCCTTTATGGGCGTTGATTGTTGCGTTCATCGTCGACATCCGGCCCCTCTCCGGCAAGCCAGCTATCCAGCGGCATGACAACCGCTGGCTGGCCATTATCAAAAAACCAGCTATCCACTACATAGCGTTCAGGCACATCGCCCGTCGGCGCTTTTTCTGCAAACGGCTCAGCAGGCTCAATCACCTCAATTTGCGCTGCAAAGTGTCCAAAAATCAGGAAACTTGAGCGCAAGGCCGGGTCGAGAACGCGGTGATAACGCAACCAGCCGCGACGTTCAATCAAACGCAGCAAACGGGTTGTCGTCGTCGAATGATCAATGCAATCCATCCGGCCATAAACGCCATCATCGGCAAAGTTACCGCCGCGATCCGAAGCAATGGGTGTCTGCTCACCGGCCCAGCCCAGCATCCAGCCAATCGCCACGCCGAGTAATGCACGCTCGTGCGTCACGCCACGGCCATCCATCAGCAACTCGCCAACCCGACGCAGTTGCACGTCGGAAAAAAGCACCTCGTCCTCCGACTGGCAGCCATAGTTGTAGCAGACACTGAGCGCTTCATTGGCCGAAACACCCGCAGCAAAAAGCAGCAATAACGACGCGACGGCCAGCCACCTCATGCGTAATGCGTCACCATTTCAAGCGGATAGCGTTTGCCCGCCAGGAAATCCTCAATACAGCGCAAGATCAGCGGGCTGCGATGGCGCGGCGCCAGCGTACGGATTTCGTCCAGCGTCAGCCAGCGAGCCGAAAGAATGCCATCATCCAGTGGCCGCAGAGGATCGTGGCCGGTAATTTTGCCGGCAAAGGAGAAACGCAGGTAAGTCGCGTCTTTCACCTCACTGCGCCAGTTATAAACGCCCACCAGATACTCCGGCTCAAAGGTGTACGCTGTTTCTTCCAGCGCTTCACGAACAGCTGCCTCGCTCAGTGACTCGTTACACTCAAGGTGGCCCGCCGGCTGGTTGTAGCGAATACCGTCATCGGTTTCTTCCTCAACAAGCAAAAATTTGCCATCGCGCTCAATCACTGCGGCAACGGTCACGTGGGGTTTCCAGACCATGAAATAAACCTTGCGATCAAATCAAAGCGTCTATTTTACTGCCAACCGGGGGGCGAATCAGCCAGAAATCGGCTAGAATTCCTCTTTCAAAATTTGCGGTAAACGGAGACAAAACCATGTCAATGGCGGATCGAGACGGATTCATCTGGCACGACGGCAAACTGGTGCCGTGGCGCGAGGCAACAACCCACGTACTGACCCATACCCTGCACTACGGTATGGGTGTTTTTGAAGGCATTCGTGCCTACAAGGCGGATAAAGGCACTGCCATCTTCCGCCTCAATGAGCACATTGACCGCCTCTTCAATTCGGCCTACATCTTCCAGATGAAAATGCCGTGGGACAAGGCCACGCTGACCGAAGCGCACAAGGAAGTCGTGCGCACCAACAAGCTCGAATCCTGCTACATCCGGCCGATTGTTTTTTACGGCTCCGAAGCAATGGGTATCGCCGCCACCGCGATCAGCACTCACGTCGCCGTTGCTGCCTGGCCGTGGGGCGCCTACCTTGGCGCCGAGGGTATGGAAAAAGGCATCCGCGTCAAAACGTCATCCTTCACGCGTCACCATGTGAATATCAACATGTGTCGCTCGAAGTCGGTTGGCACCTATACCAACTCGATCCTCGCACATCAGGAAGTCGCCCATGATGGCTACGACGAGGCGCTACTGCTCGACGTCGACGGCTATGTCGCCGAAGGTGCCGGTGAAAACGTTTTCATCGTCAAGCACGGCAAGCTCTACACACCGGATCTCACGTCCTGCCTCGAAGGCATCACGCGCGCCTCAGTCCTCACGCTGGCGGACGAACTCGGCATCAAGGTAATTGAAAAACGCATCACGCGCGATGAAGTCTATTGTGCCGACGAAGCCTTCTTCACCGGCACGGCGGCTGAAGTAACACCGATCCGTGAGCTCGACAACCGGCAGATCGGCGCCGGCCGTCGCGGCCCGGTCACCACACAGCTCCAGAGCCTGTTCTTCGACTGCGTCAATGGCCGCGTGCCGGCGCATGAAGACTGGCTCACCTACGTTTAATTTTGACGCACAACGCTGACGTTTAATTTCAGATAGCAAGGTTCCGCATCATGGCTGACAACACACCAAAGATCGTCGAAGTAACCGCCCACGACTTGCCACTGCACTGCCCGATGCCCGGCGCGTCGAGCTGGGCCGGGCATCCACGCGTTTTTCTCGACGTTACCCATAGCGGCGAAGTCGTATGTCCCTACTGCAGCGCGCACTATGTTTTCAAGGGCGAGCCGCCCAAAGGGCACCACTGAGTCACGCGACGCACCGGCTGCCTTGGCAGCCGGTAGCCGCTTGACCGCGCCACCATGAAAGCACTCATCGTCGCCCCTTCCTGGATCGGCGACACGGTGCTGGCGCAGCCACTGTTCATGCGGCTGCACGAACATACGCCAAATCTTCAACTCGATGTACTGGCGCCCCGCTGGGTTGCGCCGGTGCTTGAGCGTATGCCGGAAATCAGCCGCATCATCGACAGCCCTTTCGCACACGGCGACCTCTCCCTGAAAGCGCGTCACCGCCTGGCGCGCCACCTGTCGCAAACCGGTTACCAGCGCGCCTATGTCCTGCCCAACTCGATCAAATCTGCGCTGATCCCCATCTTTGCCGGTATTCCCGAACGCATCGGCTTCACCGGCGAATCGCGCTATGGCCTGATTAACCACCGCCACACGCTCGATAAAACAGCCCTACCGCAAATGGCCGAACGTTTTGCGCAACTCGCCGAACCGCCCGGCGCAGCGCTGCCACGCCCATTGCCACACCCTCGCCTGATCTCCAGCCAGACACAACAGGCCGCCAGCCTTGCCGCATTGGCCGAAAGCACAGGACAGGCGCCACAAAAACTCGCCATATTCTGCCCCGGCGCCGAGTACGGGCCAGCCAAACGCTGGCCGGCACGGCATTTTGCGGCGCTTGCGGATGCGCTTGCCCTGCGCGGCTATGCTGTCTGGCTGCTCGGATCAGCAAAAGACCGGCAGATCGGCGACGAAATTCTGGCACGGGCCAAACCGGATACCCCGCTGTACAACCTGTGTGGCACAACCACACTCAGCCAGGCGATTGACCTGATCGCCAGCGCGGAATTTGTCGTCTGCAACGACTCCGGCCTGATGCATGTCGCCGCCGCATTGGGGCGCCCGCTCGTGGCGGTTTATGGCTCATCCTCACCCGGTTTCACACCGCCGTTATCCGCACAGGCAAGGATCATCAGTCTAAATCTCGAATGCAGCCCCTGCTTCAAGCGCGAATGCCCGCTCGGCCATCTCGACTGCCTGAATAAACTCGAAATGCAGCAGGTGCTGGATGCCTGCCTCGCACAACCGTGAACCGTGAAAGTAACGCCATGAACGTCATTTTTGCCAGCGCCGAGGATGTCGAAACTGCCTTTTATGAAGCCATCGCCCACGCCAATCTCGATGCCCTGATGAACGTCTGGGCGGATGATGAAGAAATCGTCTGCATCCACCCAACCGGCGTGCGCCTGCGCGGCGCCGCAGCGATCCGCGAGAACTGGCGCGCCATCTTTGCCAACAATCCGCAACTCACCGTGCGCATCACGCATAGCGTGCGCTGGAGCAGCATGTTGCTCTGCGTGCATAACGTCATCGAAACCCTCTATCTGGGTGACGAGCCGACACCGCATGGCCCGATGCTGGC
>CAJBIL010000473.1 GCA_903953145.1 uncultured beta proteobacterium | reverse complement strand
GTTTGTGGCGCGTGAAAACGCGGAGGAAAGCGTTGTTTCGCTGGCGATTGAAGAATCCCGTCGTCTGCTGGGTCACTACGATTCAATCAATCTCAGCGGCCCTGATGCCCAAAAGCACGCCACCCTTGCAGCAAAGACGATTTCCGGGGGCTTGTTTGATATTGCCGAGATTTACGACAGCAAGGGGCAGCGCCTCGCTGAATCGATGACGCCAGCGGGCGGGGCGGTTGAATCCTTGCTGCCCAAGCATGGCTCTCCCAGTTACACCGCAGCTTCTTACGAAAGTCTGACACTTGCCGGCAACCAGTGGGTGATGCGGGTTTTTGTCCCGTTGCGCGGCTCGGAGGCTGATGCCCAGGGCGCAATAACCGGTTACTTCGAGGGCGTGCGTGTTGTACCAGCCTGGCAGCGGGAACAGATTTTTGACAGCTCGTTCGCTGTTGCGCTAATGGTCTGCATGGCTTCGCTACTGTGCGGTGGCGTGCTCTACCCGGTGGTTGTGCGGCTCTCGAAAGACAACGAGCGCAAGGCGCGTGAGGTGCTTGATTCGCATATTTCGATGATGGAGGCGCTCGGGCGGGCGATTGCCAAGCGCGACTCCGATACCGGCGCACACAATTACCGCGTGGCGTGGATCGCCGCACGCATTGCCGAACGCATGGGGCTGGCGGGGAGCGCGATGCAGGCGCTGATCGCCGGCAGTTTTTTGCACGACGTAGGCAAAATCGGCATTCCCGACGCCATTCTGCTTAAACCCGGTAAGCTCGACGACGCCGAGTTCGTGATCATGCGCACGCACGTTGATCAGGGCGAGGCGATTGTGACGGGCATGGGCTGGCTTGATGGTGCCAATGAGGTAGTGGCCGCGCACCACGAAAAGTGGAACGGCACCGGTTATCCACGCGGGCTTGCCGGCAATGCAATCCCGCTGGCCGCACGGATATTTGCCGTCGCCGATGTCTTTGACGCGCTCTGCTCAAAGCGCCCCTATAAAGAGCCGATGGGTTTTGATGCTGCGATGGCCATTCTGGAAAAAGACACAGGCAGTCATTTCGACCCGGAAGTCATGGCCGTTTTCCGCCCGATGGCGCTTGAGGTTTTTAGTCGTCTGGCGAACAGCAGCGAAAGCGACTCGCGCCAGTTGCTCGAAGACCGCATCCGTCAGCATTTTGAGATGTAGTCGTCAGTAGATAAGCTTCTCACTGCGCTGCATTTTGCCTTGGTTTTTGCGGTATCGTATGCCTTTGGTCATAGATGCCTCGTTATCGCAACTAAGGCCTATCGCAAGACGCCGGCCCTCCTGATGACGACAATAAACCGCATTGCAAGGCAAAACGCTGATGAAAATACTTCTGGTTGATGATGCGCGCGCACTCTCGGCGGTGATGACAGCGCGCCTGAATGCGTTTGGCCATGACGTTTGCCTGGCCGAGAACGGCCTCGTTGCCCTCGACAAGTTTCGTGAGTTTGCGCCTGACCTGGTGCTGATGGACATTGAAATGCCCGTCATGAACGGCTTTGAGGCGACCAATCGCATTCGCGCCCTTGAGGCAACGCAGATGTGGGCGTGGACGCCGATCATTTTTCTGACCGGTTCTGACACCACCGAAAATCTCGTTACGGCCATCGAAGCCGGTGGTGATGATCTGATCGCCAAAAATCTGCCCGAATCGGTATTGCAAGCGAAGATGAAAGCCATGACGCGCATCGCCACCTTGCGCCAGAACCTCTCGGCCGCCAACCGGAAGCTGGAAGAACTGGCCAGCCGTGACGGACTGACCGGGCTGTTCAACCGCCGCTATATGGACATGACCACCGATGCGCGGTGGGATGAAGCCTGTAGCGCCGGCAACAGCTTTGCCATCCTGATGATCGACATCGATAACTTCAAGAAATACAACGATCACTACGGCCACCAGTCGGGTGACGATTGCCTGCGCAGTATCGCTGCCGCCATTCAAGGCACGGTAGATCAGTGCAAGGGCAGCGCACAGGCCTTTGCTGCCCGCTATGGCGGTGAAGAGTTCGCCGTGGTGATGCCCTGCGCTGCGCCGGACACGGTTGCCGCGCTG
>CAJBIL010000472.1 GCA_903953145.1 uncultured beta proteobacterium | reverse complement strand
TGTTTCGGCATTGGGGCGCTCACACTTGGGCATCAACACTTTCGAGAACTTTATCCAGACCGACGCGGCCATCAATCCAGGCAACTCGGGCGGTGCACTGATCGACAGCCAAGGCAACCTGATCGGCATCAATACGGCGATCTACTCGCGCTCCGGCGGCTCGCTCGGTATCGGCTTTGCCATCCCGGTATCAACGGCCAAAAGCGTCATGGAACAAATCATCCAGACCGGCACGGTCACACGCGGCTGGATCGGCGTTGAAGCTCAGGAAATCACGCCCGAGCTGGCCGATTCTTTTGGCCTGCAAGGCACTGACGGCGCATTGATCGCCGGCGTACTGCGCGGTAGCCCGGCCGATGCCGGCGGGATCAAGCCGGGCGACATTCTGCTCACCGTGGACGGCAAATCGGTGAAGGACCCGCAGGTGATGCTGGATCTAATCGCCGGCCAAAAACCCGGCGAAGCAATTTCCTTCAAGCTGCGCAGGGAAAAAGTGCTGGTCGACGCCAAGGTAAAAATCGGCAAACGCCCGCCGCAACAGCGCGAGCGCGAATAAGCAAAGTAAACGAAGCGACTTTTAGCGTTCGCCGGGCTTCGTAACATCGCCCCGCTGTTGTGCCTGATCGCTAACGGCCTGATCCATCTCGGCGTCACTCATCGGGTTCCAGTCGGAAGGCGGTACTGACGGCGATACTGACTGCGCTGCCGGGGCTGTAGGTGCTGGATCACTGGCAGGCGGGGCCTGTTCTGCGCGCGGCGCGACCACGACAAAGCGTGAAAGCAAAATACCCAATTCGTACAGCAGGCACAAAGGCACAGCCAGCATGATTTGTGAGACAACATCGGGCGGTGTAAAAACAGCACCAATCACGAAAGCGCCCACAATGACATAAGGCCGCCATTCCTTGAGCTTCGGGATCGTCACAACACCCATTTTCACCAGTACGATAACAATTACCGGCACTTCAAAAGTCACCCCGAAAGCAACAAACGTCGACAACACGAAGGATAAATATTTGTCGATATCGGTCATCCATGCCACGCCCTCGGGCGCAATACCGGCCATGAAGCCAAAAACTGTGGGGAAAACGAGGAAGTAGGCAAACGCCATACCGCAAAAAAAGAGCACGACACTGGCCGTTACCAACGGCAACGCCAGGCGCTTTTCATGCGAGTACAAACCCGGCGCAACGAAAGCCCATACCTGATAAAGCACGTAGGGCAAGGCACCAAGAAAGGCGACCATCATGGTGACCTTCATCGGCACCAGAAAAACACCGACCACGTCAGTTGCAATCATCTGCCCGCCTTTGGGCAACGTATCCAGCAAAGGCTGCGCGAGGAGCGTGTAGAGTTCTTTCGACCAGGGGAACAAACAGATAAAAAGAATCCCCACGGCCAGCAAAGCGCGAATCAGGCGATCCCGCAACTCGAAAAGGTGGGTAAGGAAGGACTCTTCCGGCTGATTCATGCGCGCGTGGCCCTTCAGACTTTGGCTGCCGGCAACGGATCAACCGGTGCGGGGGGTGTAACAGGTTCAGCAGACTGCGTTTCAGCCACAGGGAGTGGCAGTGGCTTGATTTCGTCAGTAACGCTTTGCGCGGTATGGTCAAGCGACTGCTGTGCGGTCTGCATCTCCGTGTTCACGCTACGCTCGATGCCGCGTGCCGACTCCTGCACCTCGGCCTGGAGTTTTTTGAGCTCATCAAGCTGCATTTCGCGGTTAATGTCCGACTTCACGTCATTGACGTAACGCTGTAACCGCCCGAGCAGGTGGCCGGCAGTGCGTGCCACTTTCGGAAGCCGCTCAGGGCCAATTACGACCAGCGCAACAATCGCAATAACCAGCAGCTCGGAGAATCCGACATCAAACATAGTGTTCCGGCAATCGCGTGAAGAAAAGCAGCTACCGAATCAGAACGTGGTAGCCAGGCAGCAGACAATCAGGAGCGGGTCTTTTCCTTGACTTCGCCTTCGATGGTCTGGCCACCAACTTGTTGCGCGGTCTGCACGGGCGCCGCATCGGCAGTATCGGCTGGCTTGCCATCTACCGAGGCTTCCTTCATGCCATCTTTGAAGCCTTTGACCGCGCCACCAAGATCAGAACCGACGTTGCGCAGTTTCTTCGTGCCAAAAATAAGCAGGATGATGACCAGAACGATCAACCAGTGCCAGATACTGAATGAACCCATGATTTGTCTCCTTAATTTATTTTCTTGAGCATCGGCCCGACCGGATCCGGCCCACCGACGATATGCGCATGCAAATGCTGGACTTCCTGATTACCAACACGCCCGGTGTTGATGATGACGCGGAAACCATCCGGGCTACCCTGCGCTATTGCCAGCTTGTTCGCGACCGCCAGAATTCTGCCAAGCACGGGTACGTCAGCCTCGACAATCGTCGCCAGCGAGGTAATGTGATGCTTCGGCACAACCAGCAGATGAACCGGGCGCAGCGGGTTGATGTCGTGAAAGGCAAAAACCTCGTCATCCTCGTACACTTTGCGCGACGGAATCTCCCCACGAACGATCTTGCAGAACAGGCAGTTATCCATTTTCAGCAATATCGACAATTATTGCTGTTTGGTGCGCGACTTCTTTTCGTCGATGCCGGAAATTCCTTCACGGCGGCGCATTTCCTGAGACACATCCTCAATCGTCAAGCCGTAAAAGGCGAGCAGCACCAAAACGTGATAAATCACATCGGTGGATTCCCATACGATGTTCAGACGCTTGCCGTCCTTGCTGGCCATGATCAGCTCAGCACATTCTTCGGCAATTTTCTTGAGAATCGAGTCCGGACCATTGACGAACAAACTCGCCGTGTAAGACGTTTCAGGATCCGCATTGCGGCGCGAAGCCAGCGTTTCGGAAAGTCGATGCAGGATATCGTGCGTACTCATTTTGCGTAAATTTCCTTTGGGTCTTTGAGTACCGGATCAACCGCGACCCAGACTGAACCCTCGAGTTGATGAAAAAAACAGCTTTCACGGCCGGTGTGACAAGCAATTCCACCGTCCTGTTCAATACTCAACAACAGCACATCGCCATCACAATCAGTGCGGATCGCGCGTACCCGCTGCGTGTGACCGGACTCTTCGCCCTTGCGCCACAACCGGTTACGTGAACGTGACCAGTATACCGCGTTACCGCAATTCACCGTCTCTTGCAGTGACTCGCGGTTCATGAAGGCAAACATCACCACCCGGCCGGTTTTTGCATCCTGTGCGATAGCGGGAATCATTCCCTGCGCGTCCCACTTGAGTGCTGCCAGCCAGGGCTGCGTCGCATCAAGGTCGCTCACAGACGAACCTCAATACCCTGTTCGCGCATGTATTCCTTGGCCTGTCGCACGGTGTATTCGCCGAAATGGAAGATGCTGGCCGCCAACACGGCATCCGCACGCCCTTCGCTCACGCCGTCGGCGAGATGCTGCAAATTGCCAACCCCGCCGCTGGCGATCACCGGAATATCGACAGCATCGGAGATGGCGCGGGTGAGCGGCAGGTCGAAGCCATTTTTGGTGCCGTCCCTATCCATGCTGGTCAGCAGGATTTCACCGGCGCCCAATAGTTGAACTTTACGCGCCCACTCAATAGCGTCGAGCCCTGTATTTTTGCGCCCGCCGTGCGTAAACACCTGCCATCGCCCCGGCGCGACCTGCTTGGCATCGATCGCCACCACGATGCACTGATTACCGACCTTAGCCGACGCTTCCGCCACCAGATCGGGGTTATCGACCGCCGCTGTGTTCATACTGACTTTGTCGGCGCCCGCATTGAGCAGGCGACGCACATCGGCCACCGAACGCACGCCACCGCCCACGGTCAGGGGAATGAACACCTGTGCGGCGCACGCTTCAACAATGTGGAGAATGATGTCGCGCTGATCAGAGGAGGCGGTGATGTCGAGAAAGGTGACTTCATCAGCGCCCTGCGCGTCGTAACGTCGTGCGATCTCAACCGGATCACCGGCATCGCGCAAATCAACGAAATTGGTGCCTTTGACGACGCGACCGGCGGTCACGTCAAGGCAGGGAATGATGCGTTTGGCTAAGCCCACGGAGAATCAACAAAAAGTCAGTAAAAGTCAGCGCTGCGTCAAACGGTCGGCTTCCGCCTGCGCCAACGCGAAGTCGAGCGATCCGTCGTAAATGGCGCGGCCGGCGATGGTAGCGCTAATGCCTTCAAACTCAACGGCACAGAGCTTCTTGATATCGTCAATATTCGACAAACCGCCACTGGCAATCACCGG
>CAJBIL010000471.1 GCA_903953145.1 uncultured beta proteobacterium | reverse complement strand
CCAAGTTCGTCTGCAAGATCGTACCAGGGCATGCTGGCGAGTCCGTTATTGAAGGCCGCCGATGGAAAGGCATATGGAAGAGACTCGATGAACTCTGCCAGGGGCTTGAAAGCTTGGGACAGGATGTAGAGGTCAAAGACATCACGCGCTGTCTGCCGACCGCCTTCAAACGAATCACCTTCCGAACCATGTCCGGCGACCGTCCTGAGTTTCCTGTGATACAGACCGGGGATTTCTTCCGTTCGAACCAACCCACCCCCGAAAGGTTTCTCGATAGCAGGGAACAGCGTGAAATAGGCATCTTCCACAAACGACACTTTGAGAAGCCTTCCCTCGCGTGAAACGTAGCCGTGAAGCTGGTTCGCCTTTTTCAGGTCGTCGACGATGTCTTTCGTTCGAAAGTCGATGCCTGCCTTTTTCATGGTAACGGCCAGTTCGCCTGCCTTGAAACCCTCTGGCAGGAAGAAGTCGAGGTCGAATGAAACCCTATGGTTGAGCCAGCAACGGGAAAGGGCAGTTCCTCCGCATAGCTTGGCCACGGACAACTGCGGGTCGTTCATCGACTGCAATCTGACGAGCACCGCTTCCTGCAGCGGGTAGATGTCTTCTGTTTGCATGTCTTCGGACACTCCGACTACTTCTTTTGATGTGGTGGCATATATGTCATTGTTGGCTCGATAACGAAAAAGTCAAGCCCTGCTATCTTGCCGGCAGGGTTGCCTGGCGGTAGTAAAAGCAGCCGGCAAGATGCCGGCGCTCCCCGAGGTGGCGCTCCCAGCGGGTAGCAGTACGGCGGGATGCTCTTTCAGGGGTTGTAAGTCCAAATCCACGAAACATTTCAGAATGTGTGGCCAGCCGGCTTCTTACTCGTTATCTATGCCTCACACTTTCCACGGATTGATGACGGATACGCCGGCCGCAAGCGCAACAGCTGCACCCCATGCCCGCCACCAGAAGAAATTGCAAGAACCTTTCGCATGGCACTACTCATATTGAGCTTGGAAATCGCCGTTCGTCTTCAGATCAGGCTGCGTACCAAGGCGATTGCCGCCGAACTTGGAATCGCGGTAAAAACAGCCAAGGAGCACCGTGCCAACCTCATGCGCAGGATGCACGCCAAGACGATCGTTGAGTTGATATCGATGTGCCAGGCTACGGCGTAATTTTCCAGATTTACGCTGCCAATAGCGCGTGAAGTCGAGCGGCGGTCGGTTCCTGAACTTCTACAGCGTCAAACAGGCCGGCCGGGTACAGATAGCCTTCACCTGAGTCATCTATAACGCGAACCATGCCTTGACTATCGACCGGGGAGAGCACTTCATAGAGGCGCCCCAACGTCAAATCGTCAGCAGAGAATTCACCCATTCCCTCGCGGGAGACGCAAACCATAAATTTCATAGCCATTCCTTTACCTTGAGATTCACTTTCCCGATGCCATGAGCCTCGTACCAATGTACCTCAGCTTGCATTGTTACGCCATCATCTCGCCGCAAGGTGGCGATTCCCTTTTTCTTTCGCCAGTTTCCCAATCCGTAGCGTTTTCGCAGTATTGCCAAATCACGAATGCCAGTGCCTTCAGCAATCGTTTCGACGGTCACAATCGCACCAACGATTTTGAAGTCGCCCAAGGTCATGGTTTCCTCTTACAGAAGAGACCGCGTGCTGAGCACCTTCCCCTTGGGCAGCATGGGCTGCGCCACCTTGCGAATGCGCTTGATATCCGCCGCAGTCAGCGGACCATCATCCATTTCGTAGGCGGGGAGCACTTCCTTGGCGAAGCGCGAAATGGCCAGATGTACCACCGTCGTTTCGCTCACATCCATTTCTGCGGCCAGCACCTTCAGGGTTTCCCGCGTCACCCCATACGAAGAATCTTTGGACTTAAAGTTGAGAAGCAGGTTGCTCATAATTCACTCCCCATTTTCGTATATATTTAGCATACACCGCATGACAAGTGCGCGTGCAACCAAGATTTCGGTGCATCTCATCAGCACCGACTTTCAGTTTCAGTCAAGCCAGCAATGCCAAGTGCGCGATAAACCCGGAGCGACTCTCGCCCGCGGCCTTGGCCTTGGCGTCAAGACGTACCAACACCCTACGTGGCAAGGAGATATTCACACGCTCGACCTGATCCTCCAGAAGCGCAGGATCCACCTCGGCCAAGGCCCAGATCCAACCCTCGAACTCGGGATTAAGCCGATGGTTTGCAATGTCGCCAGGTCTGGGAATATCCCCACCGTCGTCAAGTACCGACTCGATCCATAGGCTCATCGCTTCGCTGGCATTAGAGATCGCTTCATCAAGCGTATCCCCTGCCGAAAAACATCCAGGCAGATCGGGGACAGCCACGCCCCATGCGTGAGTCTCTCCTCCGGGCTCGATAGCAATTGGATATCTCATCATCGACTCCTATTTCAAACCGGCCTGCTTCATCAGCTTATGCAGCAAACCCGTACCCAAGTCCTTTCGAGGATGCGGCACACTGATGTGCCCCGGGCGATCGGGGTGCGTATACACATGATGAGAGCCTTTAGCTCCACGCAACACCCATCCTGCTTTCTCCATCCGCTTGATCCGTTCAGAACTATTCATCGGCTCTTATTATACACACCATACACACTTAGCGTGGCTCCGCAGCAAGCAGCTCCCCGCCGTCTCACCAGCACTGACTTTACAATTTCAACGCTTCCAAACGCCTAGCCAGCAACTGCCCTCACAAGAAACCTTGAATCTTCGGCATAATTCAGAAATCCTGTATCTTCAGCAATCCAGACAGCTGGCTCGATATGAAAATCCTGATTGTCGGCGGCGCCGGTTATATCGGCTCCCATATGGTTAAGTCACTACTGGCCGCTGGCCACGAGATTGTGGTCGCAGACAATTTTTCCACCGGGTATCGCGATGCGCTGGTGGGCGGCCAGTTGGCCGAACTGGATATTGCCAATGCAGCGGCACTGGATACGCTGTTCAACACACAGCGCATCGATGTGGTATTCCACTTCGCTTCGTATATCCAGGTGGGTGAATCGGTGAACGAGCCGGGCAAGTACTACGCCAACAATCTGGCGGCGACCCTGACCTTGCTGCAGGCGATGGAACGGGCAGGGGTCAGGCGCTTTATCTTCTCCTCGACAGCGGCGGTGTATGGCGACCCAAACTATGTGCCCATCGACGAAGCGCACCCCAAGGCACCGATCAATCCTTACGGTCGCAGCAAGTGGATGGTCGAGCAGATTCTGGAGGATTTCGACCGGGCCTATGGGCTCAAGTCTGTCTGCCTACGCTACTTCAATGCCGCAGGGGCAGACCCGGACCAGCAATTGGGCGAGCGGCACGAGCCGGAAACACATCTGATCCCGCTGATTCTGCAAGCAGCCTCAGGCCGGCGCTCGGCCATCACCGTGTTTGGCCGGGATTACGACACGCCTGACGGCACCTGCATCCGCGATTACGTTCACGTCGCTGATCTCGTCGCAGCGCATGCCCTGGCATTGGATTATCTTCAGGCGGGCGGTGCAAGCAAGGCCTTCAATCTGGGCAACGGACAGGGCTTCTCGGTGCAACAAGTCATCGATACCGCGCGGCAAGTCACCGGAAAAACGATCAACGTGGTTGATGCACCCCGGCGAGCCGGTGATCCACCCCGCCTGGTGGCGGATGCCGGGCTGGCGCACAAGGTGTTGGGCTGGCAGCCGCAGTTTGCATCGCTGGATCGAATTGTCGGAGATGCTTGGGCGTGGGAACTGAAACATCCTTGGCACTGACAATGCCAAAGCGGGTCAACGCGGCCGATGCTGCTTAATCCGGCAGAGGCCGGAATCAGCCCGACGAATCCGGACTCGAAGCCGCTCAGCCCTGTACGCTGGCATCCTCGCGGCTACGGCCGGAGGCTTCCCAGTCCTTGATCCATTTCGGGGGCCGGCCGCGACCACCGGTCCAGGTGAGGGCTGGGTTTTCCGGATGACGATAGAGAATGGCGGCCGGTTTTTTTGCGGGTTTGTCGGCAATTGTTTTTGCGCTGACACGTGGCTTGCGGGCAGCCGGTTGCCCCATCACTTCGCCAAGCTTTAGGCCATATTTGGCGACAATGGTTCTAATTTCCTCCATGGCTTCGCCACGCTTCTTTTTATTGCGGCTTTCAATTTCTTTTTCGATGCGGGCTGCGAGCTTCTGCAATTCACCGACTGAGAGGGCCGATATATCCATAAATTTCTCCTGATCTAATTATCCTGCCGTGCGTAGGCAATGAGGGGGCTCACAGAAATCAGTGGGGTACGTAAGCCGCCAAATTCGGTACAGCCAACTTCACAAAATCAACTAGGCGCTTATCTGCATTCCCGGTCGACTCCCAAGCCCCGACGGACGTCGTGACTCGCACGAGGGCCCCGTCACTACGGTTGCGCAGCAAGGCATCGACCAGCAAATACCATTTCACCCAGTACTCGTTGGCGATTCGTCGGCCGCGCTGTTCGAACCAGTAATAAACCAGTTGACGCTGTCCGGCGCGTTCGATGAGCGTACGGTTTACCTCGAAAGTGCTGCCATCAACGAGTGTCACCGGCACGCGGTCGAGCGAGGTGATCAGCCAACCGCCGCCGGGAATGCACACCTGCGGTGAATGCGGTGAGACTCCCTTGCGCTGCGAACCGTAATACGCCGCATAGAAATTGACGATCTGCGCTTCGCGGCGGTAATCGGCAATCACATAATCGTCGAGTCCAAGGTATATCTCGACCTGCGTTTCCAGGAGGCTCTTGCTGGCCTGCCATTCCCCCAGCGTCAGGGGGAATGCCGCCAGCGAGGTACGTTCCGGGCGCACCTCCTCCCGATGGCCGGCTGCCTGCGAGGCCACTCCAGCCACCAGCAGCAAAGCCATGCCGAAAACAAGAGGATGTCGGGCCAAGGGCAAGGCCTCATTGACTGCACCATCACCACGGACGAGGGGAAACGTCAGCACATCCAAGGCTCTTCGCCGTGCCCCGAATCGCTCGAACAGCCAGACCTCGGCGAGCAGCGTCATCAGGCAGGCGATGAATATGATCCAGCCCTCGAAATAATGCATGAAGCCCTCGGCCATACCAGTGCCCCAGCGCTGCACCAGCACCCCCACGGCGGCGATGCGCAAGCTATTCATCAGCACCGTGACCTGAATTGTGGTCAGGAACAGCACGACTCGCCGCCACAGGGGCGCCTGGTACATGTAGGCCATAAGGAAGCCGATGCTCAGGAGGGGATAGAGATAGCGCAATCCGCTGCACGCCTCCACCACCTGCAGCTTATAGACCCCGAGATCGATGACATTGCCCTCGAGAAATACCGAGATACCCAGCCCGCGCAATACATCGACCCCAATTTGCGAGGACAACAACTGCAGGCGCCAGGAAAGCTGAGAATCAACAAAATACGGTAGCGGAATCGCGAAAATCAGGAAGGAAATCGGCAGGATCGTCACGCGCGCCAGCGGCATACCACCCAGGCAGAACACCAACCCGACCAAGCTGAGTACGAAACCATACTGCACCAGGATGAAAATGGCCGTCAGCTCCCCGAGCAACAGCATGGCCGCAGCAATAATCAGAAACAGCGGCCCGTACCAGGAAGGTGTTGCAAGACTCGCGCGCAGTGCCTCGCGGCGCTGCCAGAGCAACCACAGGACGATCAGCGGGATAAAGAAACCATGGCTGTACTCCTCCTGCTTGCTCCAGCGCGTGATGAGCTCCGCCACGCCGCCTGCATAGGCGGCAAGCGCCAGACCAACCGCGATGGCAAACAAGAAGGGCATGCGCCCGATGCGATCGACTAAGGAACTGTTCATGGATCAAGCCCGAAAAACAATGGCCGAATCATACCTTAGAGCAAATAATCAATTCCATTCCAGAAGAAATGGCGGCGCAGCGCCGGCATGACAGCTTCGCAGTGCAATGGCAGGCCGCAGGAGTCCTGTTGCTTCTTCAGCATCAGCAACAGTCCGGAAAACGCAGGTGACAGACAGGTCACCTGCGCAAAATCGAGCACCAGCGGCCGTTTCGCCGCTGCGGCAGCCCGTAAAGTTTCCCGGACATCTTCCGGCAGGCTGTCGGGAGCAGTGCCCGCGACAACCAGACGCAATACACCATCAGGCTGTGGTACCAGACTCACGGAAAACCCGCCCGCATCATTACGTGGCCGGCGCAGTCGGCGCCACAATGCATAGGGAACAATGCGGGCTGTCAGCAGCCCGGTCAGAGCTATACCATCCAGCCAATAGCGCTTCCAGAGGGCCGGTTCCTCCTTGATGCGCCACAGCCATTCAAGACCGCTGCGCTGCATCCACCCTGGCGCGCGGCTCACCGTGCCGGCAACGAAATTCACCACAGCCCCAAGGTGGCTGATCACCGGCACGGTAATGCGACAGCGGTTATGTTCGATCCAGGCCTGCCCCTTGCGCGCCCCCAAGGCCACCACCAAGAAATCCGCGCCACTTGCATTGATGCGGGCAATCGTTGCATCGCTCGACATATTCTCGACGCTGCCGAAACCGGGACAATCAAATCCCACACAACGCAGCCCGGAAAACTCGGCATTGAGAACACGGCAAGCCTGCTCCGCCACACCGTCTGGTCCACCGAAGAAATACAGCTTCAGTGCCCCGTCAACGGACTTCTCGCCCCGCAAAACCTCGAACAACCCGGAACCCGCCACGCGCTCGCGCACGGGAGTATCCAGCAGACGCGCCATCCACACCAGCGGCATGCCATCTGCAATGTTCAGATCGCTGTGGATCACCGATGCGCGGAACGCCGCATCGCCGAGACAGCCAATCAGAAAATTGAGGTTCGGCGTCGACAGGAAGCACGGTTCGCGGCATGCCGCCGCCTCGCGCACACGCGCCACGGCCCCCGCCATATCGACCACATCGAAGGGTAGCCCGGCGATACAGACTACCTGCCGGTCAAAGTCATCCATCAGCCCTGTCTGCCGTAGGTACCGGCGATAGTGATCTTCATAAGGTAATACCCTTTGCCTGGTGAATTTCCTCAATCGCCCGCTTCTTGCCAACAAGTAAGGCACGCCATTGATAACGGCGCAGAAAGTGCCTGAACGTCAGATCGTCGTAGCGCGGCAAACCTTGCAGAGCACTGCGCACCCAGCCCCACAGCATCGCCAGTCCGCCTAGCACATAAGGCTTCTCGATCATCCGGTTGACGGCGCTCACCGCCATATACACAAACCCGGTGCCCATGAAATACTGGCCGTAGCCATGACGCATCCTGCCCACATAGATATTCTGCTGGCTTGAACCCATCGGCCGCAGATGCACGAAGCGCAGCTCAGGCTCATCCCAGCTGCAAGCAATCCAGCCGTTCATGCGGCAACGGTGACAATCAATGCCATCCCACATCACCTCCCGCACAAAACCGCCGATTTCCTTGAAACAAGGCACCCGATAAAACTTGGTCATCCCCAACGAAGTTTCGTCGCCCTTGCGCTCGCTCACCAGGCGCCCGGCCTCCTCGACATACGATTTTCCGCTACAGGTACCGATCCGCGGATTCGCCTCCATCCGCTCCATCAAAATCTCGAAATAGCGCAGTGGCAAACGCAAATCAAGATCCAGCTTGCACACGTAATCAAAATTATCTGGGTTGATGGTCTCGTAACCCGCGTAAAAAGCCTCAATCACCCCAGGCCCCACGGCCCGCTTTCCACGATCCTGCCGCGTAACAATCTCGATCCACTCATGCCGTGCGGCGTACTCCGCCAGAATCTGCGGCGTCGCATCCGTCGAGCCATCGTCGACAATTACCCACTTGGCGGGAGTCACAGACTGGCCAATCACGCTATCCAGCGTTGCCCGCATGTAATCTGCCTCGTTCCGGCAGGGCGAAATTAGCAGGTATATTTGCGTCAAATCCGAGCCTTAGTCATGGTGGTATATGCAATGATGTTAGAGTAATAGATTGGGAAGTTTGACATCTAACTGAACCGATCGTTACCTTCAAATGAAGAGGTTGCCATGATCCTGAGAGTCTATCTGTTTTTTGTAGTATTTATTTTGGGATCTTCTTTGGCTGGGTGTTTAGAAAGCGGTGGAGGCGGTGATAGCGCAGGCTCTGCTGGCTCTCCCGTGGCTCCAACGGTCGTCTGTAGTAACGAAGCTGTCACCGGATCTTTGGCAGCTATCACGCCCGCTATTAGTCCAAGTAGACTCACTGGTGTTGCTCCCCTTTCTGTCTTCTTCGATGCAACTTCCACGACAGCTACAGCAACTTCGAAGCCATTCCATGAACTGGAGTTCAGGTGGGGTTTTGGAGACGCAGGAAGCGGCGTTTGGGGGGCCGGGAGCCGTGCTAGCTCAAGCTCGAAGAACTCTGCTACAGGCCCTGTTTCGGCGCATATTTTTTCAAACCCTGGCACTTATACGATCTCTCTAACGGTTACGGATGGCACTAACTCTGTAAAGAATCAATGCACGCAGATTACCGTTCAAGATCCAGCCGTAGTGTTTGCCGGATCAAATACTCTTTGCGTTTCCTCAACAGGGACATTTGCTGATGCACCTGCGGGTTTTTGCTCTACACCAGCGACGCAGATTGTTAGCACCGACTTTGCTGCGGCTCTACTTGCAAATGCACAGCCTGGAAAAAGATTGCTTTTCCGTGGAGGCGAGACGTTTACTGTAGGCGCAACTCCAGCCGTGTTGAACTCAAATGGCCCAGGAATTATCGGTTCCTACGGCACAGGAAAAGCAAAAATCCAATCCGCTGCAGTTGCGGCATTTTCGAAAATACTAAAAGTATCTAGTGGCTCTACACCGACGATCCGTGACTGGCGGATTATGGACATAGAATTTGACGGTCAGTCAAATCCAAACTTATTGGGCATTTCGGCAGATGGTGGTTTTGATGAACTTACTTTACTGCGGATAGATATACACGATACTGCTGGTGGCATTGGTTTCGATCCAGACACACTTAGTGGATATAATTCAGCATTAAATACACCACATCACATTTCGGATTCGTTAACGATTGCTGACTCCTCAATATCGCGCATGATTGGAGGAAGCGGGTATAACGGTTCATACATTGTTGCTTCACGCCATGCGTTCCTTGGAAATATTGTGGACGATACGACTGGGGCGGAGATAGGGACTAGATATCCGTACCTCGGAAAGGCTGTCATCAGCAACAATACCTATCAGAATCCAGCTGCGACTAAGCACACGCTGGCTGTGAGAGCACCGAATTCTGCTGTGGGCACAAATCACTGGCCTAAACTATTTACCTCACCTGTATTTACAGAACAAGTTTTAATTTCTGATAACAAGTTTGTTGCCGGTGCGCTCCCGGCAATTGTGGTGCAGATCCAACCGACCAACACAAGCGAAGACGGGCGAATAAGAAATGTCGTGTTCGAGAGAAATTGGATAACGAGTGGTGTAAACACTCAGTTTGGATTAACCATTCAAGCATCCACGTCAACATTAAGAAACAATATTGTGGACCTTACTACGGCAGCGTTCCACACGGGATTCAATGTTGCAGGGGCTGGTGCTGCTGCTGCCTCTGATGAGATAGCACTATATCACAATACAATTTTTAGCAATTCGACTGGAGACTTTTTTGGGATTCGATTGCAAAATGGAACCTCAAATATCGTTGTGAATAATAATCTTGGCGTTGCGGCAAATGCTACTACAACAGTGAATATGATTAACTTAGGTGGAACCGTTAGTCCGCTTACTCAGTCCGCTAACTCTTCAAATACTGAGGTTAAAACTGGCGTATTTGCCTTTGTCACAAGCCCGCCGAGTGTCCCCGCACATTTCAAGCCGCTGTCCGGGTATGCCATTGGCGCGGGCGTTAGTGTCCCAGTCTGGTCAGATTTCTTCCTTAGTCCTCTATCATCGCCGCGTGATCTAGGAGCAGTATTGCATTGAGGCTCCCAATTTTAGCTTTTCGTAACTGGCGATGACCGGCTCTTTTTAAGCTTCAAAGAATACAAATCACTTAGTTTTAATCCGCCAAGCCGGCTATTTTTATAACTTCGTTGATCCTATGCCGCCAATCATGGCGCCGAAGGCATTCTTCATAATTGCGGCGCCCGGCCGATTCTAGATCGTAGTTATCTAGCAAATGCTCAATGAAATCAATCATCTCAACAGGTCGATCAGGTAATTCGATAAAATGGTCGGACCAGTTAAACAATTCATCTATTTCTGAACATATAGGGCGCTTGCCTACGATGACACACCCGGCCGCAGCCGACTCGAACATGCGCTGAGGAACAAAGGAGAATGGAAAATTGCGGTCTAGGGGTGTATGAAGAGCATCAAATAATAATGCGATACGGCTTTTTCTTAGCAGCTTCCAAAATAGTCGTCTATGTTGATAAAAGTCGTGTATCGCTGAGATTCCAGCGTGATTGGTATGAGCATAAACCCGTTTACTTTCGCGCTTATTAAATCGTTCCGAAAGCAACTTCGTCAATTCTGGTGGCTGTCTTCCATATCCATTTACGTCAATGATCTTGCTGGATTCATAACCACCAAAATCAACAACATTTGAAGCTAATGGGATGTAAGAAACTGGGATCTGAAATAATTCAGAAAAATCGTTAACTGACTGTCTAAATGGAATAAACAAATGAGTTATTTTTCTTATAGTACGATGCCTTCTAGAGATTGCGTTGCGCCATTGGGGCCTCGTTAACTCAAGAGGACTAATAAAGGCATCGAAAACATATGCATAGATAGCGCGAAATTCTGAAACAGGCACTTGCATTAAGGAATTGACTAAGTCATGCATTGAGATGGCCGCAACAAACAGCACGCCATTTGTTTTTATTTCTGTGCCAAGAGAAATTAGTTGCCCGTTGAAGTTGTTAATAATTATGTCCTCCAACTCAACAACGCAACACATTGCGGGCGTTTTATTAACATCACGCAAGCTAAGCACGTAGAGATTTTCGCTTATATTCATTTCCTAATTAACCGCAGTTATTATTTCCATACAACCACCCTTAAAACCGGGAAGGATCAGACGTTTATTTTTCTTTGACTGAGGCAGGTTGAGATACGAAACGACATGGATGCGGCAAACCCCTTCAATTTTAGGCCGCTATCGGTGTCGGTCGGCTTTGACCGATCTTACTGTTCGGTATATCGGCGATGTGTTGCATGCGGGATTGCCTGCCGCAAACTACAAGTTGCTTCTGGCCTTGGAGTCAGTTTTATTTCGCACACGATTTCTGACTTGGTTAGCGACGATTCTGCTAACGGTTCTAGCGCTGATGTTGCAGCCGCTTTCCGTTGCTCTTTATTGGCGATGCTTCGGGGCGCTTCAAAGGAGTTTTGAAGGTGCGGCTATGTAAGCGGCATCGTATAAAAATTAATACCCGCATAGCCTCTGCATCACGATATGCCCAAAAATGGCATGTACATCCTCTGATAATTGCATATCGTCAACGTCTGCCCAAACTACATGCTGGGCGATCTCCTTAAGCTTCCCTCCTCTATATCCACACAAACCCAAGGTGACGCCCTGATTCTCGTTGGCATAAGTAACCGCGCGGATGACATTCTCCGAATTTCCGCTGCCCGATATGGCGATGACCAAATCACACGGTTGTAGTACGTTTTTCAGTTGTTCGACAAAGATGTCGTTAAAAGAAACGTCGTTGCCATATGACATAACCAAACCCATGTTATCGACTAGCGATCTGCCGCGAAATGGCTTACCGCTCGACATGAATATGCTCTTGTTCCAGTCATTGATGAAGTGCAATGCAGTCATCGAACTGCCACCATTGCCCAGGGTAATAATTTGCCGCCCTGATTGCCAGGCATCGGCAATTACGGAAACAGCGTTGTCCACCTGCTTTTGATCGATCACCTCCAAACACTTGGTCAGTTTTGAAAAATACACCTTGGCAGAACCAGCGTATGGATTCAAGATATTCTCCTGTATGAAGTTACAAGCTCAATGATAAAAAATAATTCGGCTGCCCAAGGGCTCGAAACCTACACTTATCGGACGAAGCATATGCAACGCTGACTGGATTAGTTCGTGCTTATCCTTCGGCGCATACAACATCAGAAAGCCGCCTGCGCCCGCGCCTAGAATCTTGCCGCCCGTTGCACCCGCCGCTCGCGCTATACGATACCAATCATCGATTTCCTGGGTGCTCACACCAGCAGTCATACCTTTTTTTAGTAGCCAGTTTTCGTGGAGTATTTCCCCAAAGGCAGCCACATTATTTTTGTGTAGTTCCTCTCGCAACACATACGCAAGTTCAACCATGCGAATCATTGAACGCTGCTTTTCGGCATTGCTCGCAACTTCTTCTGACTGCAGCTTTAGAAGCGCCGATGCACTACGCGTAATCCCGGTATAGAAAACTATGATGTTCGCTTCTAGCTCGGCAACAGTGGAGCGATCACATATGATAGGCGAAACGATTACTGAGTCGTCTGGCTTGAATTCAATCAGGTTGAGGCCACCGAACGCGGCAGCATATTGATCTTGCTTGCCTATAGGCTCACCACAAATGTCGATTTCCAAGTGGCAGCTATCCCGTCCTAATTGCTCGCTAGAAACATACTTCCCCATGAACGCATTGAGGACGTGCAACAAGCCGACAGCGAAAGTGCTCGATGACCCCAGGCCCGTGCCCTTCGATGGGATATCGGCAATCGTGGTAATTTCGATTCCACCATCAAGGTTCAGGTACTGCATCGCAGCCCTTACGATAGGGTGTTCAATTTGATCTACGCTGCGGGCTTCTTCCGTTCTCGAATAGGAGATACGGATGCCATTATCGAATTTCTCATTGACCGTAACATAAACATACTTGTCAATTGCCGTGCTGAGGACTGCACCTCCATAGGTTCTGTAGAACGATGGTAGATCGCTACCACCCCCGACAAAACTCATGCGTAAGGGCGTTCTGCTAATGATCATGCGAGTATGTCCGAAAGAGAAACTGAAAGCGCACCACGCTTCAGGTTTTCAATAACAGGGTATTCATCTGCCTGGCGCACCCGATATACCTCCAGAGCCTGAGCCTCAGTTTTCCCCCGCAAGCGGTATTCATTCAAAACCCGCTCCTTCCTCGATTCCTCATCGATCTCTATATGGAATCGAAAAACCCCAGCGTCATGTGAAGTTTTGAGCGCCAAGGCCACTGTACCTTCAATCAGAATGACGTCAGAATTCGACACTACCATTCTATCGACGCCGTCGATTCTTGTTCTGTTCAACTTGTTGTAACCAGGTAAATTTAGAGAGACAGGCCGCCGCTCATTATCCGAAAGTTCATCTACAAGAGACTGTAAAGCGGCCATATCGTACCTACCCAATACACCTGTCTCACGCGCCTGTTCGTTTCTGAGCCAACGATCTGCTGACAATACCCATGCACGTCGCCCGCTAGCCTGAAGCACATCGCGCAAAACATTCCCAAACGTGCTTTTGCCACATCGGGCCTGCCCGCCAATAAGCACGATACTACCGGAGCTGATGTCCTTGGCTAATTCCGTGCAATAGGTGAACCAACGGGGATACTGGTCAAGTATGAATGAAACCGCCGAGGTCAAATCCGGAACAATGGCGTCAGGGATTGCCCATTCACGATAGTCTAGACCGGCATAGCCGGTTTCCACCAGAATCGATTTCAGTCCTGAGCGTTTAGCGGTTTCAATATCGACCGAGGTGTCACCTATCATCCAGGAAAGTTCGCGAGCACCATTGAATTCCTCCAAGGCATTTTCGATCATTCCAACTTTTGGCTTGCGGCAGTCACATGCCACCTTTAGTTCTACCCTCTCCCCCTCAAACCCGCTATCTGGATGGTGTGGACAGTAATAAATTCTGTCAACAAAGGCACCGCGCAGCCCTAACAAGGTTTCCATCTTGTTGTGGATGTCGCGCAGCCCGTTATAGCTACACTCACCACGTGCAATCACCGGCTGATTCGTTACCACACAGCACCTGAATTCTGACCGATTAAGCCGTTTGATCGCTTCTTCTACCCCGGGCAGCAATTCGAACTGCTCCGCGGCTTTCAAGTGATCAACTTCCCGGTTGATCGTCCCGTCCCTATCGAGAAACACGATGGCTTGGGGCCGATCCAAACTTGCCCGTTCGACCTTGCCTGAGGAAAAATCCAAACAAACTTTGTCGAGGCGCGCAGGTGTCCCTATATCTTTGATGTACTCCGGGCTGTTATAGCCTCGCAATACCAATCCCTCTCGCAGCATGGCCGGAAAGATATCCTTTCCAAAGTCGAGCATGCCTGCTTCACGGGACCATGGTGCCAAGGCTTGCTTGCTTACCCAATACAAAGCAGCATTGACCAAGTTCGGAAAATAACGAGAACTGCTATGGGGGTAGGGATAAAACCCTGTAACTAGACCTGCATCGTCAAGTTCAACAAGATCCGAGTCATGCGGGTGGTCATTGGGATGAAGAAACAGGGTTGCGGCTACTCCTTTGACCTGTTTGTGGTAAGAGTAGAAGCGGGCCAAGTCGACTTCCAGCATTGTGTCGCCGTACATCACGAGGAACTCGTCGGCGAGTAGATCAAATACGGCCAGCGTCGCACCTGCGGTTCCTCGCGGATGCCCATCGTCGATACAGCTGATTCTCATGCCCCAATTATTCTTCGAAGCGCAGTATTCGAGAATGTATTCCGCAGCATGGTTCACAAGAATCAATGCATCGGTGAAACCGAACCTTTTTACTAAAAGAATCTGTCGCTCCAGCAGGGGCAGACCGCAAATGTCCACCAATGGTTTCGGCAAGCCGCCCAATCGCTCACGCAGTCGAGTTCCTTTACCACCTGCCAAAATTACAACCTGCTTCACTGGCCGCACTCTTGTTGAGCGATCTGAGTGACTGCCTTGCGGATCGCTTGCGCAGATCCTAGATGGGGTTGCCAACCGAGATTAGACAACTTGTCAATTGAATATCTAAACTTCGGCACGTCACCAACCCACCCCTTGTTGCCTTGACCGTAGGAAATCGTAGCGCCCGGCGCAACCTGTTCTAGGACGGCTTCTGCAATAAATTTTACAGTTACACCATCATCGTTCGCGCCAATATTGAAGTAGTTCAGCTTGTCGCAAGCATGCTGCCGAACGTAAAGCATTGCATCGATCAGTTCCTCTACATGCAAGTAACTCTTCTGCTGTGTGCCATCCCCAAGAACATCGAGATTGCCTGGTGTTGCCTTGAGCTTACGGATGAAGTCCTGGATTACACCATGCGTGGCGGGAATGCCAATTACATTGGGAAACCGGAACAGATAGGCTCGCTGCAAATGACTTTCTAGAGCAGCACTGATCGCAGCCTCTGATGCCAACTTCATGGCACCATAATTTGAAATAGGGAATAAAGGACCAATGTCTTCTGTCAGGCTTTGGTTTCCGAGGTCACCGTAAATCGCTGAGCTCGATGCAAACAGTATGGCGCCAATACCAAGCTCTTGCATCAGAACCAAGGTATTGAATGTCGTCATAAACGTGTCACGATAGTCCACTTTGGCGTTTGCTACTCCAGCGGGAATATCGGAATTTGCCGCAAAGTGCCACACCTCGGAGATCGGGTTGCGTACATGTTGTGCAGTCAAGGCGCTGCGATAAGCATCTATGTCGGAAAGATCGACGACCTCGAAGGTAAAGCTTGGATGGCCAATTATTGAATCCAAATTACTCATCATGCCGCGACAAAGATTGTCAAAACCAATGACGGACTCTCCACGGTCCAACAGAATCTTTGCGAGATTGGACCCAATAAATCCAGCGATACCGGTGATGGATATGCTCATATACCTGTCCTAGCGCTTTCACTCGACTTACGAAACAATTCCCCGAGTTTAGCCGCCTCAATATCAATCGAATGTCGTTCGAGAACTCGTGTGTATGCGGCCTCTCCCATGATGCGCAACTGATCTGGGGAACGAGACAATATATCTTCCATTGCCAATGCCAATGCTTCAATCGAACCAGCTGCAAATAGCAAGCCGTTTTCGCCATTCAGCACTAGCTCAGGAATCCCTGCGACATAGGTCGTCAGTACCGGTCGCCGCAAAGCCATGGCTTCCATGAGCACCATCGGCAGCCCTTCCGCAAAGCTAGGCAGTACCAAAGCTCGCGCCCTAATGATCTCCTCACGCAGTTTTTCAGTACTTACCGATCCTGTTAGAAACACCTGATCTTTCAGTGAGTACTTTGCGATCAGCGCTTCGATTTCCCCACGCATCTCGCCCCCACCGACCAAAACAAGCTCAAACTTCACCCCCTTAGCAGCCACTTTCGCAGCAGCTTCAATCAAAAGTAGCTGCCCCTTCTGCTCGCATAAGCGGCCGATGCATACAAGTCGTGATGATTCCGGCGGCGGGATGTTCACAGCATCGTGAAAAGCGGCCTCGAGCCCGCAATGAATGACTTTAAGCTTCGGCCAGTGGACGTGGCCAACCCAGCGAGATAGTTGGCTTCGACAATATGATGTTATTGCGACGACGAACGCCGCGCGGCGAATCTTTTCGCCTAGCCCAAGATAAAGCGGTCTATCGAACTCTAACGGGCCATGTACTGTGAAACTGTAGGGCGGGCCGCCGAGTGCATGTGCCAACATAACAACTTCAGTGGAGTTGGTGCCGAAATGCGCGTGCACATGGGTAGCTCCAAAAGCTTTTAACCATTGAAGCGTAAGGCACGCCTCTAAAAAATAGACCAGGTGGTACGGCAACGAACGTTCAGCTTGCTTAGACATTCTGAACGCAAGTGCAAGGGCGGCAAAAAACGGTTTGGGCGCGGATATCAAAACTTGAAGCGCTGCGCCGATCAAAGGCAAAGGCCCGCCTCTCAGCACATACTGTGTGTGGTTTTGTTCCTCTTGATCTTCGCTATCTAGAATATCTGCATCCCAACCGCGCAGGGCGATGCGTTGAATATGAAAATCTTGACGCTCAAGGGCAAGAATCTCCCTACGAATGAAAGCGTGGCTGATTTTTGGATACTGATTAATGAAATAGCCGATTTTTGAATGCATTTTGTTAGGGCCTCGATTGAAGCTAGAAATTAATTTACAAATTGATAGCTTTGCCGAAAGCACCAACACGAATCGTCTCTATTTGTATTCGATCAGTGTAGTTTTGCCTGCACTGACTTTTCGCCACCAAAACGTCAGTTGCCCCTGTAATTCTGGAAATTTTGCCAAAACCAGAAACAAAGCCCGTAGCCAATTTGTACGCACATCGCTCTGCCCCCTGAACGCCAAGCGAACCACCTGGAGCGGATATACCAAAAGCACGGCCAGCCAGACCCAGTCGAAAGCAGCTAGACTCGCTAAGCTGAGCACGGGTAACCCAAGCGCCCAAAACCAGATTCTTCGGGTTTCGTGAACCCAATGCCGCTCCACGGATGCACCGTGAAGATAAGCGCCTTCCGCGTAGGCATGACCGCCACGCACCAAGCGCTTCCACCACTGTCCGAATCGCAGCATGGCGGCATCATGTAGCGTCATTTCCGCATCCAAGCGCCAGATTTTCCAGCCGGCCGCCCTCAATCGCAGGCACAGTTCTGGCTCTTCTCCTGCAATGAGCCCTGCTCGGTAGCCCCCAGCGGTGCAAAGCACTTCGGCACGCATTAGAGCATCTCCCCCGCAGGCCTTCGCTTCGCCAATCGGGCTATTCCACTCAACATCGCAAAGCAGATTGTAAACCGACCGTTCAGGAAAGCGCTCCCTGCGCCTACCGCAGACCACCGCAACCTCCGGGTGTGCCACTAAAAATGCACTTGAGGTTACTAACCAGTTCGCGGCTACTTCACAGTCTCCATCTACAAACTGTACGTAGCTCAGATTGGGACATAGTGACTGCAAGCGAGAAAATCCCTCATTTCGCGCCCGGGCCGCTGTGAATGGCGTCGACATGTCGAGCTCTACGACATCGGCCCCCATGCTTATCGCCATTGCTACCGAACCGTCTGTCGAACCAGAGTCAACATACACAACCCGCTCAACCACCCCGAGCACCGACGCCAAGCAACGCCGCAGGCGCTCGCCTTCGTTGCGTCCGATTGCCACTACACCGATGGTACTAGTGCTCACTGATCACGCTTCCGTGGTTTGACCACTGCCGGGATACCGACGGCAATGGAATCATCTGGCACATCGACAAGCACCACGGCATTGGCACCGATCAGCACATGGCTGCCTACAGAAATGTTGCCAAGAATCTTCGCCCCGGCTCCAATATCCACGTTATTGCCAAATGTTGGTGCGCACGGATCACCGATATTTTTCAGACCTACCACCACCCCGTTGCGTATGCGGCAGTTGTCACCGAACTTGGCATAACCGCTGATCACGATGCCCCCAAAATGATCGATAACGAAATTCTTGCCAATCACAACTTCACAAGGCAATTCGATACCAGTAAGGATCTGCACCAACTTGTACAAAAATTTGTAGAGCAGGGAAAAAAACTTACGCACCAAGGCTGGCCGAATACCGTAACGCCAACGGCCAAAACGATAAACCACGAGCACCCAGAAGCCCTGCGCACCCCAATCGCCGTCGAGTGCCCGCAAATCTTCCCGGATATTGTCAAACATGCAAAGCCTAACGCGTCGGCCGCGCCGCTAAGCGCGTTTGAAACAACAAGCGCCAACTAAGAACCGTGTGGCGCAAGTTCGAGCGCATGGCTGACAAACCTCGCCGCTTGAGAACATCTTTAAGCAGCAGTATCAAATCACCCAAAGACACCAAAAGCATGTGCCAGATCAAACCATGCAAACCATGATGCTTCCGAAAATACAGCATCTCACTTTCGATCTGCAATACGGAGAGTTGGCGGCCCTCAGACGACAACACCCCCGCTGATTTAGCACTTTCACCACCAATATGGACGACGCTTGCATGAGGAAAATATATTACTTTCCAACCCGCCTCCTTTACTCGCTTGCAGTGGTCCACTTCTTCGCAATACAGAAAAAAAATCGGATCAAACAAACCCACTTGCTCGATGACCTCCCTCCGGATCAGGTAATAACATCCTGGCACCCAGTCGCACTCACGCAAAGAACAGTGATCCCAATCCATGTCGTCGACCAATCTCACCCAGGGAAAATATTTCGCGAGACCGGTACGTGCCAGAAATACATTGAAAGGTGTTGGAAAGTAACGGCAGCAAGGTTGAAGTACGGCATCAGGCCCGATCAATCGAACTCCAAGAACCCCAACGTCAGGATTGGACTCCATATAATCAATTGTTTTGTCTAACGCCCCTTTTTCCGGAAATGCATCAGTATTTAGTAGTAAAGCGTAATTTCCTTTTATAAACGAAACCAGTTGATTGTTTGCCCGGCCAAATCCTACATTAACCTGATTCTCGACAAGCAAAGCATTCGAGTATTTATTTTTTAATATGGATACGGAATCATCACGAGATGCATTATCGACAATCAAGTAATTTATAACCAAACAACCACTAGCTTCATTCATCGATTCAAACATCTCAGGAAGCAAATGAGCAGTATTGTAGTTAACCACTAGGAGATCAACTGCTGTATTCATAAATTACACATGAACAGCGTAGGTACAACCCAAACAACTGTCGAGTCATTGTCCAAGAGATTCATAATAACTCTAATCAGCATTCTTATTCCCGAAAAAACCATTCGCTTCGGACCAACTCGAAACACCGGTCAATGAATTTTTGACATAGTAAACATCTTCATCACTTGGCAATTTCGAATTCTGGTACCACGGCAAATGTCCTGCCACATAAGGATAATCCGTTCTTACGCTATTGAGCCACCACCCACCCGCTGCGAATGGTCTATACAATGCAAATGTAGTATCCACTCTCGCATTGAAGAACTCGCCACCGTAACGGTCAAGCCAATATTGTTTTTCCCAAGCAATGACATCAGACTTCTTCTCGTAGCAATCTGGTAAATCATCAATTCTCAATCCAAAACCGATTTTTTCTATGTTCGGATGAGCTATCAAAAATCTCAGTAAAAAGTCAATAGCATCAAGCGGACAACCCTCATCCGGCACAACATCAACATCTGTATAAACAAAATAGTTCCCACGGATGCGACGCCATAACTGCTTGGTTTTCCAGAT
>CAJBIL010000470.1 GCA_903953145.1 uncultured beta proteobacterium | reverse complement strand
AATCAGCGCGCACTCGCCTTCCAGCGCAACCGGCAGCAGGCTGGTGACTTTGGGGACGCCGAGATAGGCGAGTTGGTGTGGCACGCCATGGCCGTAACGAATGTGGCCGCTGCCCATGATGCCGACAACCAGTGCCGGGTTTTTGCTCCCGGCGGGGCTCGTTTCCAGACTCAGGGCTTCGGCCATTGCGCGATCCCAGGTCAGCTGGCTTTCGACGAATCCCTTGAAGGCAGCATCGCTTGATTTTGTCTTTTGGCCACCCGGTGTTTCGGTTTTCTCGTCGTGCATCCGGTAAATGTCGCGCAAGAAAACAAGGTAGTCGGGGAGCGCCGGCGCCGGGCGGCCAATGCCTTCGCGCGCTTCTTCGGGGACGTTTTCCCAACCTTCTTCGGCCACCCTGCGCGTTAGTTTTTTGTCGACATTGAGCGCCAGCATCGGGATTTTGTTGATGCGCGCAAATTCGAACAAGGGCATGTAGAGGTGCGGCGGGAAGGACCACACCTTGTCCCATTCTGTCTGCTTGAGAAACGCCTGAATGCTCAGTGAGCCGGCGACCCATTGATCAAGCACGGGCTGCATGCGGCGCGGGAACATTTCGAAGCCAATCACCATGTTCGGGCGCTGTGCGTGCAAGGCGGAGAGCATCTGCAACTGCCAGCGGTGATGGTCTTCAAGGTCGTGCTGCTCGCCGAGCAAAACAACATCCTGTTTGGCGGCATTGGCGATAATTTTTTGAATGGTCTGTGGCTTGGGCGGCATCGTGCTGACCGCCAGCCAGCGTCCATCTTCCTTGCAGTAGGCGGGTGTTATGGGTTCTGCCAGAGGCTTTGGGGTGGGCAGGGCGGCGAGGGCAACGCCTGTGCTTACGAACAGACAACTGATACAAAAGTTTTTCAAGTCCATTTTCAGCATGCAATGCGCTCCCGGGATTTCAGGTTCGACACGCGAACAGAGCGATGTTTCCCTGCGGGCATTGATTTGCCTTTTATTTTTCTGGAAATCTGGTTTGCGCACCGGGCGGCGCTTCAGGAAGCAAAGTAGCACTGCCCTGCAAGGCGCACGGAATGGCGTTCTAGCACATGCACTTGCTGAAGACCCACGTATTCATTGGCCTCCAGCCGAGCGCTTCTGTGTAACCGTTGCCAATGCTCATTCTGCGCCCATTCGACAGCTGCGAGCTACTTCCGCCCCCATACCTCGTCCACCCGCGCATCGCGGCCGCAGCTCTTGCGGTAGTAGGCGTAGCGGATGGGGTTTTTCTTGTAGTAATCCTGGTGATATTCCTCGGCCGGATAAAAGACGGTGGCGGCGATGATTTCGGTATGAATCTGCGCCAGCTTGCCGCCCTTCAGCAAGGCCTCGCGGCTCGCTTCGGCAACCTTTTTCTCGGCGTCGTTTTGCCAGTAGATGCCGCTGCGATACTGCGTGCCCGAGTCGCAGAACTGACGGTCTTTGACCGTCGGGTCGATGTGGCGCCAAAAGTAGTCCACCAGTTGCGGATAGCTCACCTTGGCCGGATCGTATGTCACGCGGATTGCTTCGGTATGCCCGCTACCCCCTGCGCTGACTTGCTCGTAGGTGGGATTGAGCGTTTTGCCGGCCGTATAGCCGGACTCGGCGCCAAGCACGCCGGGCAGTTTTTCAAAATCAGCTTCGATGCACCAGAAACAGCCGCCGGCGAAAATGGCGCTGGCCGTTGTAGCCGCTGTGGCGGGTTGGGCGGGGGCATCGGCGGCGAGGGCGCTGCCGCCAATCAGCAGGGCGCTTAAAACGCCGAACAGTTTTTTCGTGCTCATGTGCGCAGCGCCGGCAATTTGTCAGCGCGTGGCACGAAGTTCAATGCCACGCCGTTATTGCAGTAACGCTTGCCGGTCGGCTGCGGGCCATCCTTGAAAACATGGCCCTGATGCCCGCCGCAATGGCTGCAGTGGTACTCGGTACGCGGATAAATGATCTTGAAATCGGTCTTCGTCTCGATGGCGCCCGGCAACGGCTCCCAGAAACTCGGCCAGCCAGTGCCGCTTTCGTACTTTTTGGCGCTATCAAACAATGGCTGATTACAGGCCGCGCAAACGAAAGTGCCATCACGCTTTTCCTGATTCAGCACGCTGGTGCCCGAGCGCTCGGTATCCTCCTCGAACAGCACGCGGTAAGCCTCGGCAGGCAGCAGTTTGGCCCATTCGGCCTTTGATTTAACCAGTGTCACAGGTGATCCTTCCTTCGCCCAGGTGGCGGTAAACGGCAAAATGGACAATCCGGACAGCCATTTTAGTGATTGACGACGGTTCATTTGATTCTCCAGAAACAAAATTGCATACAAAGCCGGGCAGCGAACCCAGCAAAAAGCTGGTGTTCAAAGCATTTTGTACATCTTTTAGGGCAGATAGCCGGCTCGATAGTTCCCGCAGCTAACGATCTGCACTTGAGGGTTTGTCGTGCGGGAGGCGGGATTCCTTACGTTTTTTTGCGCAGCAGGGGCTGTCGCCCGTGAGAAAATGGCGATTCGCCGTTTTTGTACGCTGCCATGAAAATTCTTGAATACACCGGCCTTGACACATCGCGCGTCAAAGCCAGCTATCGCAAAGTGCTTGAAGCCATCGCCCGGCACGACTTCCGCGCAGCGCAAGTCAAGAAACTGGCCAATCTGGGGCACGGCAAGTTTTACCGCGCCAAACTCGACGATGCCGACCGGCTGCTGTTCTGCCTGATCCGGCACGGCGACGAAGTCTGCGCGCTGATGCTTGAAGTGATCGCCAATCACGACTACGACAAGTCGCGCTTTCTGCGCGGCGCGGCCATCGATGAGGGCAAAATCCCCGATTGCGATGTCGACGAGGCCATCGCCGACGCGCAGACGGTGCGCTACCTGCACCCCGAGCGCACGACGATTCATCTGCTCGACAAACCGATCTCTTTTGACGACACGCAGGACGCTATCTATCGCCAGTTGCCACCGCTGATCGTGGTCGGCAGCGCCGGCAGCGGCAAAACCGCGCTGACGCTGGAAAAACTCAAGCACGCCGAAGGCGAGGTGCTCTACGTCACCCACTCCAGCTACCTCGCACAGAGCGCCCGCGATTTGTATTACGCCAACGGTTTTGAGCACGGCGGGCAGGACGCAGTTTTTCTATCCTACCGCGAGTTCGTCGAGTCGATCCGCGTACCGCCCGGCC
Organism: uncultured beta proteobacterium; assembly: GCA_903953145.1. GTDB lineage: Bacteria > Pseudomonadota > Gammaproteobacteria > Burkholderiales > Rhodocyclaceae > CAJBIL01. The sequence continues at coordinate 3,864 of CAJBIL010000470.1, read as the reverse complement.
GGGAAGCTACCTGGCGCGATTTTGCCGGCTGGTTTAGCCGCCTGCGGCAAAACTTTAAGGAGATCGACGGCCATCAGGCGTTTGAGGAAATTCGCGGTGTGCTGGCGGCCAGCGCCGGCGGCGTTCTCGCGCGTGATGACTACCGCGCACTGGGCGTACGCCAGTCTATTTTCCCCGTTGCACAGCGCGATACGCTTTACGATCTCTTTGAAAAATATCGCGCCTGGCTGAGCGAGGCGAAACTGTACGACCTCAATCTCGTCGCCCAGGACTGGCAGCCCCTGGCAGCGCCACGCTACGATTTTGTGGTAATCGACGAGGTGCAGGACATCACCAGCGTGCAACTCGCACTGGTGCTGAAGACGCTGAAGAAACCCGGTCATTTTCTGCTCTGTGGCGACTCGAACCAGATTGTCCACCCCAACTTCTTCTCTTGGGGGCAAGTCAAAAGCCTGTTCTGGAACGACCCGAAGCTGGCCGAGCGGCAGGCGCTGCGCGTGCTCACCGCCAACTTCCGCAACGGGCTGGAGGCTACGCGCGTCGCCAATCAACTGCTGAAGATCAAGCAGCGGCGCTTTGGCTCGATCGACCGCGAGAGTAATTTTCTGGTACAAGCCGTCGGCGGCGAGGCCGGGCAAGTCGCGCTGATGCCCGACAAGGACACCGGCAAACGCGAACTCGACCAGAAAATTCGCCAGTCCACGCAGTTTGCCGTGCTGGTCATGCGCGATGAAGACAAGGCCGAAGCGCGAAAGCACTTCACGACGCCGTTGCTCTTCTCGATTCACGAAGCCAAGGGGCTGGAATACGAAAATATCGTTCTCTACCGCTTCATCTCCGACCACCGCGCCGAGTTCAACGACATCGTCGACGGCGTCGAGCAAGCCGATCTGGCGGTCGACACCCTCGATTACCGGCGCGCCAAGGACAAAAGCGATAAGTCGCTGGAGGTCTACAAATTCTTCGTTAACGCGCTCTATGTGGCGCTAACGCGGGCGATCAAAAACATCTACGTGATCGAGTCAGACACCGGTCATCGCCTGTTCGAACTGCTCGACCTGAGCCTCGGCCAGGTCAAGGTCGATGCCGTGCAATCGAGCCTCGAAGACTGGCAGAAAGAAGCGCGCAAACTTGAATTGCAGGGCAAGCAGGAGCAGGCAGAGTCAATCCGCCGCAATATTCTGAAGGAAACGCCGGTGCCTTGGCCGGTACTCGACGAACCCAAGGTCGTTGATCTGCTGCAAAAAGTCTTTCGCGAGCAGATCCCCGGTAACAAGCTGAAGCAGCAACTCTACGAATACGCCACCTGTTTTGACGAGCCTCAACTCGCCCACTGGCTGCTCCGAGAGGCGAAATTTGATCAGGCAAAAAGCTTCCCGCAGCAGCGCATGACGCTTGGCCGCAAAAACTACCTCGCTTACTTCGCCAACCATTTCAAAGACATCCTGAAACAGTGCGAGAAACACGGCATCGAGCACCGCCTGCCGATGAACCAGACACCGCTGATGGCCGCCGCAGCTGCCGGCAATCTGCGCCTGGTGAACGCACTGCTCGAACGCGGTGCCAACCGTGAAGCGGTTGATCAGTACGGCTGCAACGCCCTGCACTGGGCGCTGCGCGAAGCCTTCCGCGATGCCAAGTTTGCCGCCGGCCCCCTCGCGGCGCTCTACGATCAACTCGCCCCGGCCAGTATTGACATTAATACCGGCGAGCGACTGGTACGCATCGACCGGCACCTCTCCGAATACTTGCTCTTCCAGACGCTGTGGGTGCTCTTCCGCTCACGCTTTACCCACGAGCAGCGCAGAAACAACGGTGCTTTTGAAACCAGGGACATTCTGGCGGCCTGGCAACATCTACCGGCCAACATCGTTCGCCCCGAACGCAACAAACGCCAGCATCTCTCCGGCGTGCTGGCGAGAAACGAGATCGACCGCGACTATGCCTATAACCGGGCGCTGTTCATGCGCGTTGCGCAAGGCTGGTACCAATTCAACCCCAAAATCGCCGTGCGCCGCCGGCAGGGCGATGACGAACAATGGCTGCCGATTTTCGCCGCACTCAATCTGCCCCTGATCAACGAATTTTCTTTCGATAACGACGGGGAAGGCACTTCAGGCGCCATCGACACCTGCCTGGCGCTGGCCGGCCTGGCCGAACGCAAAATACCGGTGGCCACCGAACGCGCCATCGCACGACACGCCCTGGCACAGCAACAGGAAGAAGCGCGCATCGCCGAAGCACGCGCGGCAAGGGCGCGCTGGCAGGCTGAGACAGCCGCCCGCCAACCGCAACCCGTCAAGTGGGGCAGCAAGGACGCCAAACGCATCGAGATTGAGCGCCTGAGGCAGGAAATCGAGGCCCGCAGAAAGCGATGAGCTTCAGACAAAATTGCCCTATCAATTTGTTCAAAAAGCCGGGGGAGTCACAGGAAAGCTAATGGGTGGGCTCTGAACTCGCCGGCCTCGCGTTTCTCAATTACATGCCCTGCCTGGAATGGCCAATTTCAGCGGCAGCGCATTATGCCAAACTGCGCGCTACCCAAAAGATAACGGGCAATCTCGTCGGCTATATGGACACCCTGATTGCTTCCCGTGCGCTCGCTGAAAATTTGAGACTCGTCACCAACAACGAGCGAGATTTTGCGCGCATCCCCGGCTTGACCATTGAAAACTGGGCCGCTTGAATAACGACTACTTCACCCCCCGCCGCGCACGGTCAGACATTGATTGCGCGACTTCTGCCGCTGTTTTTCGCACACTCGCACTCGCCCGTTGCGCCGCCTTCGCCACCCCCGCCACGACGCGCTCCCCGGTCGTTGGTTGCGGCCTCTCGTTAGGCTCCAGCAATACCGGCCCTCGTTGCATCTGCCCGGCACGCTTGCCGCATCCGCCCCCTCTGCCGCACCATTCGCCGCAAACACCGCCTGATGCGCCTCAATCGGCATTGAGAATGGCAGATCATGATACGGCGCCGGCTGAATCCCCGCATCGACCAGCAAATGCCAGGCAATCCCCGCCGACAAGCTGACCGAAGCCGACGCCACAAACGGCCGTCCAACGCGTGCAAGGCCGTCCCAAAGCACATCATGATCCTGCGGCAACCGGCGATGAATCTCCGCTGCCAGATCAACCATCGCCAGCAACGCCCCCTCGGCGACGATCCCCGCAATAATGGTATGCGTTAGCGGCGAGCGGTGATAACCGATCCCCGCCAGCAGATCCAGATCAGGAATCCCGCCATTGCCATCGAGACCGCCGGACCCCGTATTGAAACCGAGGAAAGCCCCAAGCACCTTGGGCGCCATCCCTTTCGGGTCACGCAGTAGCGCAAGACCGACGCCGGTCAGGAAACGTCCGCCTTCGCTACCAACCGCCAGAGAGCCATCGATGGCAGCTGCGGTGCGTTGTCCGACATGTGCGCCGAACCTGCCACCCCGCAGCGCCTGGTAAAAGCCACCAACTTCCTTACCGCCAAAGCGTGCCAGATCAGAAGCCAGCTGCGCCAGGCCACCGACCCGGCGAGAACCCAGATGGAACAAACGACCCGCAGCACGCCCGCCCCAGCCGCGTAATACAGCACCATCGGTACGCGACAGCGCAAAAGCCAGCTCTTCATAGAGGCGCTTTACCCGCAGACTTTGCAATTGTTCAATTGGCGCAAAACCGTTTTCGTTAGAAGTCACAGCACCATTCCTCTTCATGTCCCAATCCGTTAATCCTTCTCTACCCAGCGGAAGAAAGCAAAAAATGGAACGGCCAGCCACACAACAAACCACCAAAGCCCGAAAACCATCCCGCCGAATAGCGCGACAAGCACGCAAACCGCAAGCCCAACGGTAACCAGTGGATTCTCAGATGTTTT
>CAJBIL010000469.1 GCA_903953145.1 uncultured beta proteobacterium | reverse complement strand
CGATAGCAATTCTTCTTCTGCGGCTTGCGGTAGCTCCGGCTCGTACACCCAGAGCAACAATTCTCCCGCATCGGCAAGTAGTGCCGCGACAGCCACTTCCTCGGGGTTTAAATCCATGCGCCCACCCGCCCAGCGTAGTGCGATTTGCGCGGCGGTGGTGGCGCGCGACTCGACTTCCAGCAAGCCAGTGTTGCTGATTTCGACTTCAGGGCTCGAGATCAGCAATGATCTGAATTCATCGACCCCCAGTTGCATGATGGCTGCAAGCGCCGTGGTGGTCTCGTGATCAAGGCGATGCGATTTGTTTTTTTCTGCCTGACGCAGCAGGCAGAGGCACAGCAGGGGGTCACGCAAAACGATGTCGGTCAACTCGTTAGGGGAGAGCAACTCGCCCTTTGAGGCTTCAAGTTCGGTCAATAGGCGTTTGGAGCGCGCCATGACCGGCAGAGCCTGATTTTCAAAGTACGCGGCCCACTGCCCAACCCCCCACCGGGATTTCCATGCATCCAATTGAAGCGCCCCTGTAAATGGCTACGGCTTCAATATATGCCATTTTCTCCTGCGATGCAGGTTTGCTACTTGAGCAAACTTAATCCCAAATCCGTGTGACTTCATCATAAATTCACCTTAACATACTGATTCAATGTTAACATTTTGAATTCTCACTTTCACCCATTCGTCCCATGCCACGTTTTCACCTGAAAGAATCCAAGCGCCAACTGACCTCCTACGCGGGGCTGTCGCTGATCGGCCAATGCTGCGAAGCTGCGTTGGTGGATCCGATTCTGGACAAAGCGATTCCTGTATCGAGCGGCATGAAGACCTCGGACCTGTTCAAAAGCATGGTGGGATTGATTTCGCTGGGCAAGAACGACTTTGACGCTATTGAGCCCTTCCGCACCGATCGCTTCTTCCGCGAAGCGCTGTCGATTGGCAAAGTACCCAGCAGCGAATGGCTGCGCCAGCGGCTCGATGCCAAGGCAGCGCAATTGCGCGAGCACACCGACGAAGCCAGCCTGCGCCTGCTCGAGCGCACCGAAGCACCGATCACCGCGCACAAGGGCTACGTCTGCCTCGACTTCGACACCTTCACCATGGACAACAGCGGGACGAAGAAAGAAGAAGTCAGCCGCACCTATCAAGGCTTTGACGGCTATACACCGATTGCCGCCTATCTGGGCAACGAAGGTTGGAACATCGGACTCGAACTGCGCCCCGGCAAACAACACTCCGCACTGGAAACAGAATACTTTCTCGAACGTATCTTTCCCCGTGCCGAACGACTGCTGCCAGCCGATGCGCTGGTACTGGCGCGCAGCGACAGTGGATTCGACAGTGCCTGCCTGCTCTTCGCGCATGCCGACGAGCGGGATCGACTGCGCACGTTGGGGCGTAGTTTCGATTACCTCGTCAAATGGAACCCGCGCGGTCAGGCCGCTACCAAACACAAGCCCGCCTGGGTCGCCCGAGCCGAGGCGGCCAAGGCCTTTCAGGAAACCCGTCCGGGCAAACGGGTTGCTCTGTTGAGTCTGGACGTGGAACGCGCCTGGCACAAAACCCGCCGCAGCTTCCGACTGATCGTGCGAGTGATAGAGCGCACCATCGACAAGAAGGGGCAGCATCTGCTGGAACCGTCGATTGAGATCGAAGGCTGGTGGACCAGCCTGACTGAAGCGCCGGAGAAGGTGATCGAACGCTATCGCGATCATGGCACGCACGAGCAGTTCCATTCGGAGATCAAGACGGACCTAGATCTGGAACGACTGCCCTCTGGCAAATTTGATACCAATGATGCGGTGCTGCATATCGGCGTGTTCGCCTACAACTGTCTGCGCCTGATCGGCCAATGGGGTCTGACCGGCGAATTGTCGCCGGTGAAGCATCCGGCAAAACGCCGTCGTCTCAAAACGGTGTTGCAGGAGGTGATGTACCGGGCGGCACAGTTCATCACCAAGGCGCGGCAATTGTGGCTCGACTTTGGCGCGTCTGCGCGGCACATCGTGCCGGTCTTTGCCCTGGTTCAGGATAAATTGCTGGCGGCGCGAAGTCCGTGATGCCCGACAAGTGCGCCGCGCAGTTTCCACTACTATGCCGACGACTCGGCAGGATAAACCCTGCCGGCTTGTCCACAATGATTGCTGCTGCGATGACATAGCGCCGTCAAAACACGCCCAAAAGCCCTGACACCGAAGCGAATGACCGCTTTCGACAATCATGACGAGGACTCAGGCGAAAAAATCATGGGTGAAATCCATGCGGATTGACTTTTTTCTTTTTGAACACGGATTCAGGTGATAGTTAGCGCCGCGTGGGCCACTGCCGAACAAACCCAGAGACAGGCGCCAGGTTTCCGGCTTCGATGTTTCGTTCAGGTAAGAAGCCACAAAGCCCGGCTGAAAGCCGTTGGCGTCGACGCCAATCTGCCCGCCGGCATCGAGCAGCGGGTTATGTACAAAGGCAGAGTTGAGGAACTGCCGGCCTTCGTCGCCGGCGGCAGCGTTCTGG
>CAJBIL010000468.1 GCA_903953145.1 uncultured beta proteobacterium | reverse complement strand
GTCGTGGAGGGCGTGAAGAAGGCGCGCCCCTGTCAGCAGGTCAAGCCGGTGCCGGTTGCCGAACCGGCGCCTGCTGTCGCTGCCACTGCCGCCAAATAAGGTTGCCCGCTCATGTCCAAGTTTTTCATCTACCGCCCGATCTTTGCCATTGTCACAGCCTTAATTCTGCTGCTGGCTGGCGGCATTGCCGGCCTCAGTCTGCCGGTGCGCAGTTCCCACAACTCCCCCTGCCGACCATCCAGGTTTCCGGCGTCTACCCCGGAGCCAACGCTGGCGTGGTCGAGGAAGGCGTGGCGTTGCCGATTGAAGAGCAGATCAACGGTGTCGAGGGCATGGCTTACATGTCGTCGAATTCGGCAGGGAGTGGCGCCTATACGCTGAACGTGACGTTTAACCTCGACGTCAATCCCGACATCGCCGCCGTGCAGGTACAGAACCGAGCTTCGCAGGCCAATTCGCGCCTGCCTTCCGACGTGCTCTCGTCCGGTATCGCGACCAAGAAAACGTCGCCGGACACCTTGATGTACGTGGCGCTGTATTCGCCAAAAGAAACCTACGACGAGTTGTTTCTCTCGAACTACACCGCGATCAACGTGATCGAATCGCTCAAGCGCATCAAGGGCGTGGGCAACGTCACCCTGTTCGGCGCCGAGTTCGGCATGCGCGTATGGTTGCGGCCAGATCGCATGGCCACGCTGGGGTTGACGCCCACCGATATTTTTCGTGCCATTCAGGAGCAGAACGTGCAGGCGCCGGCCGGCCAGGTCGGGCAATTGCCCGCGCCGAAAGATCAGCAGTTCCAGTATGGCGTTCAGGTACGCGGCCGGCTGACTGAGCCGAAAGAGTTTGAGAACATCATCGTGCGCGCCCAGTCTGACGGCTCTTTTGTGCGGGTGAAGGATGTGGCACGCGTTGAACTCGGCTCGAAAGACTACAACTTCGTTACCCGCTTCAACGGTAAACAGGCGACGGCTTTCTCGGTCAACATGACGCCGGACGGCAGCGCGCTTGAAACCTCGAAGCTGATCGATGCGCGGCTCAAGGAGTTGTCTGCCTCCTTCCCGCCGGATCTGGCCTACGAGGTTGTGCTCGACAACACCGTGTTTGTGAAGGCCTCGCTGGAGTCGGTCCTGCACACCTTCTTCGAGGCGTTGGTGCTGGTGCTGATCGTGGTGTTCATCTTTTTACAAAGCTGGCGCGCAACGCTGATCCCGATGCTGGCCGTGCCGGTGTCGCTGGTCGCCACCTTTGCCGTATTCGTACTGCTCGGCTTTACGATCAACACGCTGACCATGTTCGCCATGGTGTTAGCCATCGGGATTGTGGTCGACGATGCGATTGTCGTTGTCGAGGCGGTTGAGCACCATATGGCGCACGGCCTGTCGGCGCGCGATGCGACGCTCAAAGCGATGGAGGAAGTCTCCGGACCGGTGATGGCGATTGCGCTCATTCTCTCGGCGGTCTTCGTGCCGGTGGCGTTTCTCGGCGGGATGGCCGGCGTGATGTACAAACAGTTTGCCGTCACAGTGGCTGTATCGACCCTGTTCTCGGCGTTTGTTGCGCTCTCGCTGACGCCGGCGCTGTGCGCCCTGATGCTCAAGCACAAAGATCCGAAGCAGGCCGCTACCGGCATGGGTCGGTTTTTTGCGGCCTTCAATCGCTGGTTCGATGGCGTGACCGCAAGCTACGGTCGCGGCGTGCAGTTGGCGATCAAGCGCCTTGCGATCAGCCTCGGTGTGCTTGGCGCGATGATCGTTGCGGCCGGTGTGATCATGCAAAAGGTACCGGGCGGATTTGTGCCGCCGGAGGATCAGGGCTACTTCATTGGCACCGTGATCATGCCCGATGCCGCCTCGCTTAATCGCACGATTGCCGTGACCGAAGCGGTGCAGAAGGTGCTTGAGCAGCAACCGGCGATGGCGCGGACGCTGGTGATCAACG
>CAJBIL010000467.1 GCA_903953145.1 uncultured beta proteobacterium | reverse complement strand
CACTTGGGCGAAAAATCCGGAAACCGCGCATCTGACGATGGCGGTCAATGTCAGTGCGCGACAATTCCGGCATAACGAATTTGTCCAGCAAATACTCGACACACTGACCCGTACCGGTGCTGACCCGTACAAGCTCAAGCTCGAACTGACCGAAAGCCTGTTGCTCGAAGATATCAATGAAACCATCGCCAAGATGAACGCGCTGAAAGCGGTCGGCGTCGGCTTCGCACTGGATGACTTCGGCACCGGCTACTCCTCGCTGGCCTATCTCAAACGTCTGCCGCTTGATCAGCTGAAAATCGACCGCTCCTTTGTCAGCGACGTCCTGACCGATGCCAACGATGCGGTTATCGCCCGCACCATCGTCGCCCTCGCCCATAGTATGGGCCTCACCGTGATCGCTGAAGGTGTCGAGCTCGAAGCCCAGCGCAGCTTCCTCGCGGATCACGGCTGTGCAGCCTATCAGGGCTATCTCTATGGTCAGCCGGGCGCCGTCGAATTACTGCGTGGTGGCGTCAGGCAGGCCTCAGCATCCTGAACGACTTGACCGCCGGACGTTTTTATTACGACAATCAGGTCATGATTTTTCCTGAAAGATGTTGATGATTAAACAGAGCGTTGTCGATTTCAGCCTGCCGGCCACCGGCGGTCAAACATTCGCGCTGGCCGGGTGCCTCGGGCATCCCGTGGTGCTCTATTTTTACCCGAAGGACAGCACCCCCGGCTGCACCACGGAAGCACAGCAGTTTCGCGACCTGCATCCCGAATTCAGCAAAGCCGGCGCCGTGATCGTCGGTGTCTCGCGTGACAGCCTCAAATCACACGAAAATTTCAAGACAAAACAGGATTTGCCCTTCGACCTGCTCTCTGACACCGAAGAATTACTATGCACGCAGTTTTCTGTCATCAAAATGAAATCGATGTATGGGAAACAGGTACGGGGCATTGAACGCAGCACCTTTGTCATCGACGGCAAAGGTGTGTTGCAACGCGAATGGCGCGGTGTAAAGGTACCGGGCCATGTGCAGGAAGTGCTCGATTTTGTCAGGACGCTCTAAACCGCATTGACCAATGCATTGCGTAAGATTCGCTAACCGGAAACCCAATACCGTGAATTCGATGACCAAAAAATCCGCAGTCAGCGCCAAAGCAAAATCCAAAGCCACAAAAGTCAAACTCACCAAGCTGTTTGTCCTCGATACCAATGTTTTGATGCACGATCCGAGCAGCGTTTATCGCTTCGAGGAGCATGACGTCTTCCTGCCGATCATGACGCTGGAAGAGCTCGACAACAACAAGAAGGGCATGTCGGAAATCGCCCGCAATGCGCGCCAGATCACGCGCACGCTCGACGAGATCGTAACCAGCCTGACTGACGGCATTGAAAACGGGATCGAACTCTACGGCCCATCGCGCAAACTGGCCAGCGGCCACCTGTTCCTGCAAACTGAAGCCATTTCCAACGATCTGCCAGCCGGCTTACCAACTGCAAAAGCCGATAACCAGATTCTCGCCGTCGTTATCCATCTGCAACGCCGCTATCCGGATCGCCCGGTCATTCTGGTTTCAAAAGACATCAACATGCGCATCAAAGCCCGCGCACTGGGGCTGGAAGCGCAGGATTATTTCAACGACAAAGTGCTCGAGGACACCGACCTCCTGTACACCGGCATGCGCGAATTACCGCCCAGTTTCTGGGATAAGCACGGCCAGGGCATGGAGTCGTGGAAGAAGGACAGCCGGACGCTTTATCGCGTCAAAGGCCCGCTTTGCCCCAACCTGCTGGTCAATGAGTTTCTCTATCAGGAGGGCGAACAGCCGCTCTATGCGATTGTGCGCGAGGTGGCCGGGAAAACAGCGCAGTTTGAGACGTTGATTGATTACACGCACCCGAAAAACAACGTCTGGGGCATCGCGGCGCGCAACCGAGAGCAGAACTTCGCACTCAACCTGCTGATGAACCCCGATATCGACTTCATCACCCTGCTCGGTCAGGCCGGTACCGGCAAGACACTGCTGACACTGGCCGCCGGTTTGACGCAAGTGCTCGACAGCAAGATTTACAGCGAGATCATCATGACCCGCGTAACCGTGCCGGTCGGTGAAGATATCGGTTTTTTACCCGGCACTGAGGAAGAAAAAATGGGGCCGTGGATGGGGGCACTTGAAGACAATCTCGAAGTCCTCAACAAAACCGATGATGAAGGTGGTGACTGGGGGCGCGCCGCCACACGCGACCTGATCCGGAGCCGGATCAAGATCAAGTCGCTCAACTTCATGCGCGGCCGGACCTTCCTCAACAAGTTCCTGATCATCGATGAAGCGCAGAATCTGACGCCAAAGCAGATGAAAACGCTGATCACCCGTGCCGGCCCCGGCACCAAGGTCATCTGCATGGGCAACATCGCGCAGATCGACACGCCTTACCTAACGGAAGGCAGCTCCGGCCTGACTTACGTCGTTGATCGTTTCAAGGGATGGGAACATTCCGGCCATATCACCTTGCAACGCGGCGAACGCTCGCGCCTCGCAGACCACGCAGCCGAGGTGTTATAATTGGTACATTGACTAGGCCGTGTCTTTTGATGCGGCCTAGTCATTTCTGCCAGGTTTTCCCCGCTTGGCCAGATCTCTGCCAACTGATCCGTTTACGCTAAAAAGCGGAACCAACGTACTCTGGAGGGTCGATTGAAACGACGCGACTTTCTCGCCGCTTCGGCGGTTCTCTCATTATTCGCATCATCCCCGGCGCTTGCTGCCAAAAAAACCACAAAAAAAATTACTTACAGCAAGACACACGGCAAACAGAATACCAAGTCAGCCAGCAAACCAGCGCGTAAATTATCACCGCCTTCGCCCGCATCCAGCGTGAGCAACGCAGCCCAAAGCGAGCCACGCAGCGTCATCAGCTTTGCCGACGAACCCGCCGCGCAATGGCGAAACTACGATATCGCATCGTCTATCACGCTCAAAAAAAACCAAGGCAAGGCGCGCCTCTGGCTGCCTCTGGCGCAATACAAAGACACGCCGTGGCAACGCACACTCGGCCATAGCTGGCAAGGCAACTTTGAAAACGCCGGAATTTACCGTGACCCGGTCGCCGAGATGGAAGTTTTTTATGCTGACTGGAGCGAGAACGTTGCTGAACCTCAATTGCAGATCATCAGCCAGGTGGCCACCCAGGATCGCCACTTTGACATTACCCGGCGCGGTGCCGCCGTCGAACGCAACGAGGTACTGCGCCGCTGCCTGCAAGCAACCGATTGGGTGCCAATCGACGGCCTTGTCCGCCGCGCCGCCGAACGCGCCATTGGCCGGATCAAAGACCCGGTTGCACAGGGCAAGGCCATGTTCGACTGGGTCGTGGAAAACACCCAGTATGATCCACAGTCTGCCGGCTGCGGCAGCGGTGATGTGAACGCCATGCTCGACAGTGGCCGGCTGGCCGGCAAGAGTGCCGACATCGCCCTCCTCTTTGTCGGCATGTGCCGCTCGATGGGCATCCCCGCACGCCCGGTATTCGGAATGCGCATTGATTATTCGCGACTGTTCGGCGGCCTCGGCATGACCGGCAACCTGCGACAAAGCCAGCACTGCCGCGCCGAATTTTACGCGCCGGGTTACGGCTGGATTCCGGTCGACCCGGCGGATGTCCGTAAAGCCATACTGGACGAACGCCTGACCAGTGCCGACTCCAAACTCGTCGTACTACGCAAACTGCTCTTTGGTTTCTGGGAAATGAACTGGATCGGCTTTAACGCAGCACAGGATGTCGAATTACGCGGTGCAACAGGTAAAAGCCTGCCGTTCCTGATTTTCCCTCAGGTCAAAACGGCCGAAGGCCAGTTCGACAGCCTGGCTGCGGAACGCTTCAAATACAGCGTCACCGCCAGTCGTGCTGAAAACTGAAACACCGCACCACGATTAATAAGAGCCCGGGTTGGCAAAGTTTTCAAAGCGGGTGTATTCGCCGATAAACGTCAGCCGGACGGTGCCAATCGGGCCATTCCGCTGCTTGCCGATAATGATTTCGGCAACGCCTTTATCGGGCGTGTCCTGGTTGTAAACTTCATCGCGATAGATGAACATGATCACGTCGGCGTCCTGCTCAATAGCGCCGGATTCACGCAGGTCGGACATCACAGGGCGCTTGTTGGGGCGCTGTTCAAGTGCCCGGTTAAGCTGCGATAACGCCATCACGGGCACCTGAAGCTCTTTGGCCAGACTTTTCAGCGAACGCGAGATCTCCGAAATTTCAGTTGCCCGGTTTTCGCCGCTGCCATTGGCCGACGACATCAGTTGCAGGTAATCGATGACGATCAGGCCGAGCTTGCCGCACTGCCGGTGCAGACGCCGCGCACGGGCGCGCAGATCGATCGGGTTGAGCGCCGGCGTTTCATCAATGTAAATCGGCGCCTCGTGCATCTTGCCCAGCGCAAACGACAGGCGCGACCACTCATCGTCATTCAGGCGCCCGGTACGCACACGGTGCGCATCGAGTTTTCCGACCGAGGAGAGCATACGCATGGCGAGCTGCGCGCCGCCCATTTCCATCGAGAACACGGCGACCGGCAGACCAACTTCAATCGCCACGTGCTCGGCCATGTTCAAAGCAAAAGACGTTTTACCCATCGACGGACGACCGGCGACGATCAACAGATCGCCCTGTTGCAGGCCGGAGGTTTTCGAATCCAGATCGTGATAGCCCGTCGGAATACCCGTGATATCCGACGGATTGTCGCGGTCATGCAATTCCTGAATACGCTCGACGACTTGCGTCAGCAGCGGATTGATGTGCTGGAAGCCGGTCTCGCTGCGGAAACCGCCCTCGGCAATAGCGAAAACCCGGGCCTCGGCTTCATCAAGCAGTTGTTTCGGATCACGCCCTAGCGGATTGAGCGCGCTGCCGGCGATTTCGTCGCCGGCCGTAACCAGTTGACGGAGAATCGCCCGCTCGCGAACGATTTCGGCATAACGCCGGATGTTGGCTGCCGTCGGGGTGTTCGCCGCAAGTTCGCCAAGGTAAGCCAGGCCGCCGGTATCAGCACTCTCGCCCGCCGCATCAAGGCTCTCGGCCACGGTAACCACATCGACCGGCTTGCCACGCGCCAATAACTTACTGATCTGACGGTAAATGCGCTTATGTTCATCGCGGTAAAAGTCACCTTCGGCAACGAGATCGGCAATTTTGTCAAAAGCCGCATTGTCGAGTAAAAGCCCACCCAGCACGGACTGTTCGGCCTCGATCGAATGCGGTGGAATACGCAACATTGCAACCGCCGGATCAATCTGCGACGAATCGTCGCGTCGACCGCGCCCTTGCGAGTTATAGGAATTAAACGACTTGGTTGCCATAAAAAATCCGCTTCAGGAAAGAACAATACGGCCACACGGGCAAGCCCATGAGTTTAGCAAATGCAGCGCCCCGAAATAAAAAAAGCCTTGCCGCAAGGCAAGGCTTTTTCAGGCGCTATAGCGGCAAGCCGCAGCAACCGCTGTAACGTTACTCGCCGACCACAGCAACCGTAATGGTTGCCATAACGTCGGTATGCACCGCAACTTCAAGCTGGCTCTCGCCAACAATCTTGAGCGGGCCGGCCGGCATGCGAACAGAGGACTTCTCGACATCAAAACCCTGTGCCTTCAGTGCATCGGCGACGTCAAAGTTACTGACCGAACCGAACAGACGGCCATCAACACCGGCCTTGCGGGCGATCTTGACAACAACACCATTGAGCTTCTCGGCAAACGCCTGAGCAGCAGCGAGCTTCTCGGCAGCTGCTTTTTCAAGCTCGGCACGCTTAACTTCAAACTCCGCCTTGGCAGCCAGTGTTGCACGCTTGGCCTTGCCATTCGGGATCAGGAAGTTGCGGGCATAGCCCGGTTTAACATTGACCAGATCGCCGAGGTTGCCGAGGTTGACGACCTTCTCCATCAGAATAATTTGCATCGTCTTGTCCTCGCTTACAGGTGGTTATCGGTGTAAGGCAGCAGCGCCAGGAAGCGTGCGCGCTTGATGGCCACCGACAGCAGGCGCTGGTAGCCAGCCTTCGTACCGGTCAGACGAGCCGGCATGATCTTGGCGTTTTCAGCAATATATTCCTTGAACAGATCGACATCCTTATAGTCGATGCCATCCATTTTTTCCAGACTGAAACGGCAGAACTTGCGGCGCTTGAACAGGCCACTGCCCTTTTTCTTACCGTTCTTGTCATCCTTCTTCTTGAAGAACCTACCCATTTTGATTTCCTTCTACAAATTCGATCGTGGTTACATGCAATTTCAACTGCTTGCTGTTCTGGCTCCTGGCGGCGAGAAAGCCGGTTAAATGCACCGACGTTCCGGGATTTGCCGCTTGTAACCATTTGGCTGTCGGGCCCAGACCAATGGCCTGGATTTCACACTCGACACGCCTCGGGCTACCCGCTTCGATCTGCTCTGACTGATGCCCGATCACACATTCCACGACCGGCACACCGGCCGGGGTAAAACGCAGCGCTTTGCGCTCGATCAGGATGCCAGTCAGTTCAACAGAGTTTTCGACGCGGTTCAGCAGAGCCTCAACAATCAGGCAGCCGGCTGTTCTGCGGTTTCGGCAACGGCTTCAGCTGGCGCATCAGCGCGGGCTTCCATCATTGACTTCGACTTCTCTTCCTTCATCATCGGCGAAGGCGTGGTAACAGCCTTCTTCATCTTGATGACGAGGCTGCGCAGCACAGCATCATTGAACTTGAAGCCATGCTCGAGTTCGGTCAGCGTAGCGCCATCGCACTCGATGTTCATCAGAACATAGTGTGCCTTGTGCATCTTCTGGATCGGGTAGGCGAGCTGGCGACGGCCCCAGTCTTCGAGGCGGTGAATCTGACCACCATGCGTGGTAACGAGCGTCTTGTAACGCTCGACCATCGCCGGGACCTGTTCACTCTGGTCCGGATGGACGATAAAAACGATTTCATAATGGCGCATGCACACTCCTTTTGGTTAAAGCCCCCCGTCATGCGAACGGTGGAGCAAGGTGGAAAAGCCGGCGATTATACGACGCTTAATGCTTGAGAATCAAGGATTTTCAGGGATTAATGCATTCAATCTGACAATCAACCGTGCCCAACAATGCACCTTTACACCAGAAGAAGAAATCAAAGCTGGTACTCGTCCCCTTGCCCGGCAATCGCCATGTCAACCGCACGGCGCGTCAGTTGCGGAGCAAACAGCTCGATAAAGTCATACTCGAAACGGCGAATGTGATTACCCCGGCACAATCCGATACGGGTGGTGTTTGAGCCGAACAGTTGGCCGGCTTCCAGTGCTACCAGCCCGGCATCACGCGCGGCGTCGTAGGCCTGATGGGCGATGATACCCAGCCCCAGATTGAGGTTGACGTAGGTTTTGATAACATCAGCATCAATCGCAGCGAGCACGACGTTGGGTACCAGTTGGGCACGCTCAAAAGCACTGTTGATCCGTGAACGGCCAGCAAACGCCGAGTCATAGGTAATCAACGGCCAACGCGCCAGCTCAGCGAGCGACAAGGGACGCCCGTCAAGAATGGGATGGCCTTGCGGTGCAATCACGCAATGCGTCCATTGATGGCAGGGCAGCATCAGCAGTTGCGGATACTGATCCAGTGCTTCGGTGGCGATGGCAATATCGGCTTCGCCCTTGAGCGTCCATTCGGCAATTTGCGTCGGACTGCCCTGATGCATCGACAAACGGACTCTGGGATGCTTCTCGACAAAACGCGCAACGACCGAAGGTAGCGCATAACGTGCCTGGGTGTGCGTCGTAGCGATCACCAGGCTACCTGATTCCCCGTCGGCGAATTCATCCCCGACCCGTTTCATATTGTCTGCCTCGCGCAGAATGCGTTGGGCAATGTCCAGTATCGCCCTGCCCGCCTCGGTAACGCGAACCAGGCGCTTGCCGCTCCGCTCGAATACCGTGACGCCGAGTTCGTTTTCAAGCAACTTGATCTGCTTGGAGACACCGGGTTGAGAGGTATGAAGCGCGACAGCCGCTTCGGAGACATTCAGATTGCAACGAGCGACCTCGGTGAGATAGCGGAGTTGTTGAAGTTTCATTGCGCTCAAATATAACAATTAGTTCTAACAATCTAACTGAATATTCTTTTTCAATCAATTCGACCGCTGTTAAGATGCGCAGACTTAATTATTGCGGTGCATCATGGATTGGCTTTACACCCTTTCGGGATTTGTTGTCGGCGCGATTGTCGGCCTGACTGGCGTTGGTGGTGGATCGCTCATGACCCCGTTGCTGGTGCTGCTCTTCGGCATCCACCCGGCAACAGCGGTAGGCACCGATCTGCTCTACGCGGCGATCACCAAGTCTGGTGGCACGGTCGTTCATGCACAAAAGGGGCACGTCGACTGGCGCATCACCAAGCTGCTTGCACTCGGTAGCATTCCGGCGGCGATACTGACCATCTGGACGCTCTCCCATTTACCCAAGCAGAGCGCAGAAGTCACTCACATCATCTCAATGTCGCTCGGAGTGGCGCTATTGCTGACCGCTGCGGCCATCATCTTCCGCTCGAAACTTCAACGCTACGCCATGAGCCACGCCGAAGATTCTGCGCATACGCGTTATCAGGCGCCAATCACAATCGCGGTCGGGGCGCTGCTTGGCGTGCTGGTCACAGTATCGTCAGTTGGCGCAGGCGCACTGGGCGTAGCGGTTCTGTTCTTTCTCTACCCCAAGCTACCCGCCATCCGAGTTGTCGGCAGCGATGTGGCGCATGCGGTACCGCTGACACTGGTCGCCGGTCTCGGTCACTGGATGATCGGCAGTGTCGACTGGTCACTGCTCGGCAGCCTGCTGCTTGGTTCTCTACCGGGAATCTGGCTGGGTAGTCACGCATCCGCTAAAGTACCGGACCATTTTCTGCGCCCCATCCTCGCCACCATGCTCGTGCTGGTTGGTGGCAAATTAATTGCGTTATAAAAGGAGCGACACATGTATCGCTACGATGATTTAGACCAGCAACTACTAAACGAACGTGTTTCTCAATATCGTGACCAGATGGCGCGCCACCTGGCTGGCGAACTATCAGCTGACGATTTACGTCCGCTGCGGCTGCAAAATGGCCTCTATATTCAGCGCCACGGGCCAATGCTGCGGATCGCTATTCCTTACGGGATGCTCTCAGCCGCCCAGTTGCGCAAGCTGGCTGAAATTTCACGGCGTTATGATCGCAGCGTTGGCCATTTTACGACCCGCCAGAACATGCAGCTCAACTGGCCAAAGTTTGAAGAAACGCCGGAAATTCTCAGCGAGTTGGCAACGGTTGAAATGCATGCCATCCAGACCTCGGGGAATTGCATCCGCAACATCACGACCGATCACTTTGCCGGCGTCGCACCGGACGAACTGAGTGACCCGCGCCCTTACTGCGAAGTGCTGCGTCAGTGGTCGACCTTCCACCCGGAATTTGCCTTCCTGCCCCGCAAGTTCAAGATCGCCGTCAATGCAGCTGCGCAGGACCGCGCCGTGATCCGGGCGCACGACATCGGGCTGGAAGTCGTCAATAACGAAGCCGGCGAGCAAGGCATCAAGGTATTCGTTGGTGGTGGCCTCGGTCGCACGCCGATTCTTGGCAAGGTGGTGCGCGAGTTTCTGCCGCGCAAACACATGCTTTCTTATCTTGATGCCATTTTGCGGGTCTACAACCGTTATGGACGCCGCGACAATGCGTATAAGGCACGGGTCAAGATTTTGGTGCAGGCACTAGGTATCGAAGAATTCTCCCGCCAGGTCGAAGCCGAGTGGGCTTACCTAAAAGATGGCCCGACGACGCTGACCGATACCGAATTTGATCGTATTGCACAGCATTTCCCGGCCCCTGCCTACGAGAAGCTGCCGGCAGAAAACGCCGGTTACAGCGCCCAACTGGCCGAGGACAAGGCTTTTGCCAATTGGGCTGCACGCAGCGTACATGGCCACAAGGTGCCGGGCTATGCGGCGATCACCCTGTCGCTCAAGAAAACCGGCGTTGCACCCGGCGATATCAGCGAAGTGCAGATGATCGCGGTGGCCGACCTGGCCGACCGTTTCAGCTTTGGCGAATTGCGCATCAGCCACGAGCAGAACGTGGTGTTATCCGACGTCAAAAAAGGCGATCTTTACGAAATCTGGAAAATTGGACGCAGCAATGGCTTGGCTACACCCAACATTGGCCTGCTGACCGACATGATCTGCTGCCCTGGCGGCGATCTCTGCTCGCTGGCAAATGCGCGCTCCATCCCGATTGCCGAAGCCGTTCAGAACAAATTCGACGACCTCGACTACCTGCACGATATTGGTGAAATTGCCATCAATATTTCTGGTTGCATGAACTCCTGCGGCCATCACCATGTAGCCGCCATTGGCATTCTCGGGGTCGATAAGGGCGGCGAAGAGTGGTACCAGATAACACTTGGCGGCCAGCAGGGAAACAGCACGTCGATTGGCAAAGTGATCGGCCCCTCTTTTTACGCAGTCGAGGTGCCGGACGTCATCGAAGCGCTGATCAATGTTTATCTCGAACAGCGTACGCCGCAAGAACGCTTCATCGATACGGTCCAGCGCATCGGTGCAGAGCCGTTCAAGACGCGCGCTTATGCCGGACGCGACAAGCGCAAAGCCGCTGCGAATAATGAGGAAAGGAAAGTTGCCAATGTCTGAGATCATCAAAAACGGTGGCATCGTCAGTGATGACTGGCAAGTGCTCAAACTCGCCGAAGGCGAAAGCGTTGAATCTGTTGTATTGCCCGGTACAGCAACGCTGTTGCCGCTTGCCGTATGGCTGGCGCGCAAGCCGGAAATCATTGCCAGCGGCCAGAAAACCGGCGTCTGGCTGGAAAGCAGCGAAGACCCGGCAGCGATTGCCGCAGACGTGGCACATTTCACCGTGATTGGTATCGATTTCCCTAAATTCACGGATGGCCGTGGTTACTCAAGCGCGCGCCTGCTGCGTGAACGCTACGGGTATTGCGGGGAAATCCGCGCCATCGGCGACGTGCTTCTCGATCAGCTGTTTTATATGAAGCGCTGCGGCATCGACGCTTTTGCCCTGCGCGCAGACCAGAATCCCGAAAAAGCATTGGCCAGCCTCGCAACCTTCAGTGAAAGCTACCAGGCTGCCGTTGATCAGCCACAACCCCTATTCCGCCGCCGTGCTGCGTAGAGGTTGCCAATGAGCATCAATGTCAATTTGAATGATCAGTCACTAATCGACGCCGTTGCCGCCAAAACCACGGCGGCTCGCGCCTTGTTACGGCGGATCGCTGCCGATTTCTCGCCGGCGGCATTCGCCAACAGTCTCGGTGCGGAAGACATGGTGCTGACCGATCTGATCGTCGGCGAAAAACTCGACATCGAAATCTTTTCACTCGATACCGGCCGCCTACCGCTGGAAACCTACGACCTGATCGCCGAAGTAAAAAAGCATTACGGCCTCGCGCTCAAGTTGTTTTATCCGCGCCACGATCTGGTCGAAGCCTATACGCGCGAGCACGGCATCAACGCGTTTTACGAATCGGTTGAACTGCGCAAGGGTTGCTGCTTTGCGCGCAAAGTTGAGCCGCTGCAACGCGCGCTAGTTGCCAAGAAGGCCTGGATTACCGGCATGCGGGCGCAACAATCAGCGACGCGTGAAGGCTTGCCGGTACAGGTTTTCGACGAGGGTAACGGGCTGGAGAAATTTAACCCGCTTTCCGACTGGAGCGAAAAAGAAGTCTGGGCTTATCTCAAATTGAACAAGGTGCCGTATAACGCACTGCACGACAAGTTCTACCCCAGCATCGGCTGCGCCCCCTGTACGCGCAGCGTCACACCGGGCGAAGACGTGCGTTCGGGGCGCTGGTGGTGGGAGAACCCGGAATCGAAGGAATGCGGATTGCATGTTAAAAAGACTTGAACCTCTTTCAACACAGAGATCACGGAGACACAGAGAACACAGAGTTTTTTCTTCTCCGTGCTCTCTGTGCCTCTGTGCGCTCTGCACCCCAAGGGTGTT
>CAJBIL010000466.1 GCA_903953145.1 uncultured beta proteobacterium | reverse complement strand
GGCGAGATGGACGTTGAGTTCGCCGGTCATAAGGGCAACCTGACCGACATCGCCGCCGCCATCGGCCTCGGTCAACTCAAGCATCTGGACGCTTTCACCGCACGCCGCAAAGTACTGGCGAAGCGCTATTTCGACCAACTTGGTTCATCGCTTGGCCTCGAACTACCGCTCGCCGACTTCACAAACAGCAACTGGCACATGTTCCAGATCTTGCTGCCACTCGAAAAAATGAGCATCTCGCGTGCCGACTTCATTGCCCGGCTGCGTGAGCGCAACATCGGCGCCGGCGTTCATTACCCGGCGATGCACCTGTTCTCGCTCTATCGCAAGCTCGGCTACAAGCAAGGTGACTTCCCGCAGGCCGAGCGCATCGGCCGCAGCACGCTCACGTTGCCGCTCTTCCCGGCGATGAGCGATGCCGATGTAGATGCGGTTTGCGCTAACATTGCCGACCTTCTCAAGAACGCACCCTTGTGAGCCACCCATGAGCTACCCCGAAGTCTCGGTCATCATCCCGGTTTATAACGAGGAAGCCGGCCTGCAAACGCTGTTCGACCGCCTCTATCCGGCGCTCGACGAACTTGGCACTTCGTACGAAGTCGTCTTCGTCAACGACGGCAGCCGCGACCGTTCTGCGGCCATGCTGCGCGCCCAGTTCCAGCAGCGCCCGGACGTTACCCGCGTTGTTCTGTTTGCCGCCAATGCCGGCCAGCACATGGCGATCATGGCCGGCTTCGAGCATTGCCGTGGCGACATCGCAGTGACCATCGACGCCGACCTGCAAAACCCGCCTGAAGAAATCGGCAATCTGGTGGCCAAGATGCGCGAAGGCTACGACTACGTTGGCAGCATCCGCAAGGATCGTCAGGACTCGTTCTTCCGCCGTTATGCCTCGCGTGCCATGAACAGCTTCCGGGAAAAAATTACGCGCATCAAAATGACCGATCAGGGCTGCATGCTGCGCGCCTACAACCGCGCCATCATCAATGCCATCAATAGCTGCCGCGAAGTGTCAACCTTCATCCCGGCGCTGGCCTACAGCTTTGCGCAGCGCCCGACAGAAATCGAAGTCGCGCACGAAGAACGTCACGCCGGCGAGTCGAAATACTCGCTGTATAGCCTGATCCGCCTTAACTTCGACCTGATGACCGGCTTCTCGTTGGTGCCACTGCAGTGGTTTTCGATGATGGGCATCATCATTTCGATGTTCTCGGCGCTGTTCGTCGTCTTCCTCGCCGTGCGCCGCCTTGTTGTCGGGCCGGAAGCCGAAGGAATGTTCACGCTGTTTGGCATCGTCTTTTTCCTGCTCGGCATTGTGCTGTTTGGCGTCGGGCTGATCGGCGAATACGTCGGCCGTGTTTATTTACAGGTTCGCCATCGCCCGCGTTACCTGATCGACGCTGTGCTTGAGCAGCCGGAGAGCAAATGACGCGCGCCGTCGTTCTGGCTTACCACAACGTCGGTGCGCGTTGCCTTTCTACGCTGCTGGCGCACGGCATCACCGTTCCGCTGCTGCTCTCGCACCGCGACAATCCCACTGAAAATATCTGGTTCGACAGTGTTGCCGAACTGGCCGCCCGTTACGATATTCCGACGATCATGCCGGACGATCCGAACACGCCCGAAGTGATGGCGCAGATCGCCGCCGCGCAGCCAGATTTCATCCTCTCGTTCTACTACAGGAACATGCTCAAGCCCGAGTTGCTGGCGCTAGCACCGCGCGGTGCCTATAACGTGCATGGCTCGTTGCTGCCGAAGTATCGCGGTCG
>CAJBIL010000465.1 GCA_903953145.1 uncultured beta proteobacterium | reverse complement strand
CAACGCCGAATTTCTTCAGGAGTTCCTTACCCTGATATTCGTGAATTTTCATGCGCTTTCCTTGCTTGAGTTGAAGTTGCGAGCTTTAGGCAGACAGCGGTGAAGCCTTGCTTTTCTACCCGGTTTTTAGGCTGCGATACCAGCGCGGATAATAGCGCCGGACCGCGTCCGAATGCGAATCCAGCGCGTGACACTTGTCGAGCTGAAAGGGTTTTTGGCCGCTATCCTCGTCGTCGCGTATGTCGCTGGCAAAAGTTTGCAGTGCAGCAGTTGGCAAAAACATCAGCAGTTCAGTGATGTGCGAGCAACCACTTGTTGTACCGAACAACGCTTTCACCGACTTACGAAAACCTTGAAAGAGATTGAGACCGACCAGTTTCGAATAATCAGGATGAATGCTGTCGCACATTCCTTCGTAAGGCATTGCATCGGTGCAGGCAATGGCTTCAAGGATATTCATTTGCGCATTGACCGTGACACGAACCCACATGTCGTGCACCGGGGTTCCCCGGGCAATTGTCTTTGAAGCGAGCGGGTAATCCTGATCTTTGACATCGGTTAAACGCGCTTCAACATCCCACAAACCGTCGCTACGTTTGTAGCCGTCGAGCTGGACATTGCGAACATGCTTCCGGGTGCGTTCGACAGAGGGCGGTGGCAGCGGCATCGATAATCCTGAAGGGATGGGCGAAGGGCGACATAAATCAGCCGCAAATAGTAGCACAAAAACCCCGGTCATTATTTCTGAAATTCATAATTATGTATTTTTATAGCAAAGCGCTTAACTTGCGCGTGTTGCCACGGAGCGCCGATCAATGGTGCAGAATCTTGGCCAGGAACTGTTGCGCCCGCTCGGAGCGCGGGTTGGCAAAGAACGCCTCCTTGCTGTCGTCCTCAACGATCTTGCCCTGATCCATAAAGATCACCCGGTTTGCCACGCGTTTGGCAAAGCCCATCTCGTGCGTCACGCACATCATGGTCATCCCCTCTTGCGCCAGCTCGGTCATCACATCGAGTACCTCATTCACCATCTCCGGATCAAGCGCCGACGTTGGCTCGTCAAACAGCATACAGATCGGATCCATCGCCAGTGCGCGTGCAATCGCTACACGTTGCTGCTGTCCTCCGGAGAGCTGCCCAGGGAATTTGCCCGCCTGAGCACTTAAACCTACCCGGTCGAGCAGCTTGCTGCCCTTTGCACGCGCCTCATCCGCGCCGCGCCCGAGCACCTTGACCTGCGCGATGCTCAGATTCTCGATGATCGACATGTGCGGAAACAGCTCAAAGTTCTGGAACACCATGCCAACGCGCGAGCGCAGTTTGGAGAGATTGGTTTTCGGATCACCCACAGAAATTTCATCAACCACAATTTCGCCACTCTGGAACGGCTCAAGGCCGTTCACACACTTGATCAGCGTTGATTTGCCGGAGCCTGAAGGTCCGCAGACCACGATGACTTCACCCTTGTTCACGTGCGTCGTGCAATCGGTAAGTACCTGAAACGCGCCGTAGTGTTTGCTGACGTTGTTGATTGAAATCATCTTCAGTCCTCTGGAATCAATGGCTCAGGCGGCATCAAGCCGTCTTCAGCTTCTTCTGGTAGTGGCGCACAAGCTGCGAGGCGGCAAAGCAGATTACAAAGTAGACCGCGCCGGCAAAGAGCAGCAATTCGACCAAACGCCCGTCACGGTCACCGACCTTGTAGGCCGCGCCGAAAAAATCGGCCAATGCCGAAACATAGACCAGCGAGGTGTCCTGAAAGAGAATGATCCCTTGCGTCAGCAGCAGCGGCACCATGTTGCGGAAAGCCTGCGGCAGCACCACCAGACGCATTGACTGGCTATACGTCATGCCAAGGGCACTGGCGGCAGCCATCTGCCCCTTTGACACCGACTGAATACCGGCGCGGATGATCTCCGAATAGTAGGCCGCTTCAAACAGGGCAAAACCGGCAATTGCCGAGCCAAGACGCATGTCGCTCCCGCGTGGGAAGCCGAACAGGGTTTCAAGCAGATGCGGAATGATCAGGAAGAACCAGAGCAGCACCATGACGAGCGGCACAGCGCGAAAGAGATTCACATAGCCGGCAGCAAACCACGAAAGAATCGGGTATGACGAAAGGCGCATCATCGCCAGCAGCGTGCCCCAGACAATACCGAACACGACGGCAATGAAGGTGATTTCCAGCGAAATTTTCATGCCTTGCCAAAGAAAAGGCAGCGCACCGGGGATGGAGGACCAATCGAATTCGTACATGCTATTTCCCCCCGATATAACCGGGAACCCGCACCCGCGCTTCAACCCAGCGCATACCAAACATCACGACCACGTTGATGATCAGATAGGCGACTGTCACGGCAATGAAAGACTCGTAAGGCTGCGCTGTGTAATCGACCAGTTGGCGGCCTTGTGCAGCCAGTTCAAGCAGACCAATCGTTGAACACACGGCCGAGTTTTTGAAGATATTGAGAAACTCGGAAGTCAGCGGCGGCACGATCAGGCGCGAGGCCATGGGCAGCAAGACATAGCGGTAGGTTTGCGCCAGGGTAAAACCCATCGCCAAACCGGCATTCTTCTGACCGGGTGGCAATGAGTTAATGCCGGAGCGCACCTGCTCGGCAACCCGCGCACTGGTGAATAGACCCAGACAAAGCATGGCCGCCAAAAACTGCTGAACAATCGGATTACTCTGTTT
>CAJBIL010000464.1 GCA_903953145.1 uncultured beta proteobacterium | reverse complement strand
GTTTACATCGCGGTATTCCGTTTTCGGCGGTTCCGTCGACAGCGCCGGCGTGCGAGATTAAACCCCGAGTGCAGCGTACCCTGGGTTTGCCTAACTCGGTATTGCGGGAAGCCGGCATGCTTGAATTGGTGGCTGCGCAGATGCGTATTGCCGAGCTCGAAAAAGCACTCACCGAGGCGCGTGATGCCTCCTTTACCGATCCTTTGACCGGCGCATTCAATCGCCGGGGATTTGCCGATATTTTCGAGCGCGAGCTGGCGCGTTCGCTGCGTAGCAGTTCCGGCTTGGCGCTGGCATTGATTGATCTGGACGATTTCAAACGCCTGAACGATAGTCTCGGTCATCAGGTTGGCGACGATGCGCTGGTGCATCTGGTTCAGATGCTGCGGCGTGCCATGCGTCCTTCGGATGTGCTTTGTCGCTTTGGTGGTGAGGAGTTTCTGCTTCTCTTGCCGGAAACTTCACTGGCCGATGCCGAGGCTGCGATTACCCGTTTCCAACATGAATTTTCCACACAGACCCTGCCAGGCCAGGATTTTCGCCTGACCTTTAGCGCCGGTGTGGTCGCTCAAACGCCTTCAGAAGCCCTCGATGCACTAATCGGCCGTGCCGATGCTGCCACCTATGTGGCGAAGCGAGCTGGCAAGAACTGCGTTGTCACTGCCTGATCCTTGCCCGAAAGGGGTTGCGTCAAGTTTGTGCTTGGGTATGGTGTGATGCTGCTGCGTGATAAACTGCCGGCTTCCCAAAAATCACGTCATCCGGCTACCCTATGCGCTATCTCTCGACTCGCGGTGATTCGTCGAATTCTTCTGTTTCGGCTGTTCCCGCTGCCTCTCCGAGCAAAACCTTTACAGAAATCCTGCTCGCCGGCCTCGCACCGGACGGTGGACTTTATCTCCCCGAAACTTATCCGCAAGTTTCCCGGCTAGAGCTTGATGCCTGGCGTGGTTTGTCTTATGCCGATCTCGCGTATGCGGTGCTGTCCAAGTTCATCGATGATATCCCGCCTGCCGACCTGAAAGCGCTGGTCGACAAGACCTATACCGCCAAGGTGTATTGCAACGGCCGTACCGGTGGTAACGCTGCCGACATTACGCCGCTGCGCTGGCTTGAACCAGGGCTGGGTATTCTGGAGTTGTCCAACGGCCCGACGCTGGCCTTCAAGGACATGGCCATGCAGTTGCTTGGTAACCTTTTCGAATATGTGCTGGATAAAAAGAGCGAGCAGATCAATATTCTCGGCGCTACCTCAGGCGATACCGGTTCAGCGGCTGAATACGCGATGCGCGGCAAGCACGGCGTGAGGGTTTTCATGCTCTCTCCGGATGGCCGGATGAGCGCCTTTCAGCGTGCACAGATGTATTCGTTGCAGGATGAAAACATCTACAACATCGCCGTGCGCGGCATGTTCGACGACGCGCAGGATATCGTCAAAGCCGTTTCCAATGACCATGCCTTCAAGGCAAAATACAAAATTGGTGCGGTCAATTCGATCAACTGGGCGCGTGTGGTGGCGCAGATCGTTTATTACTTCAAGGGCTACTTTGCCGCGACAAAGTCAAACGACGAACAGGTTGCTTTCGCCGTGCCATCGGGCAACTTCGGTAACATCTGCGCCGGTCATATCGCGCGCATGATGGGGCTGCCGATTGGCAAGCTGGTGATGGCGACCAACGAGAACGATGTGCTCGACGAGTTTTTCCGTACCGGCGTTTATCGTCCGCGCGGCACTGCCGAGACGCACGCCACGTCCAGCCCGTCGATGGATATCTCTAAGGCGTCCAACTTTGAGCGTTTTGTTTTTGATCTGGTCGGGCGTGATCCGGTGGTGGTGCGTGATCTGTGGGCAAAAGTGGACGCGGGTGGCAGCTTTGACCTGTCCGGTACGGCTTATTTTTCCGCACTGTCAAAATTCGGTTTTGTCTCAGGCAGCAGCACGCATGCTGACCGGCTGGCAACCATCCGCAGCACTTACGAAAAATACGGCGTAATGGTGGATACACATACGGCCGATGGTCTGAAAGTCGCGCTTGAATTGCGTTGCGTAGAAATGCCGATGATCGTTCTCGAAACGGCCTTGCCGATCAAGTTCGAGGAAACGATTGTTGAGGCGCTGGGTCGCTCACCGGAGCGTCCGGCAGGTTTTGAGGGTATTGAGCAGCTACCGCAACGTGTTGCGGTGATGGATGTCGATGTTGATGCTGTAAAGCAGTTTGTCAGAGACCACGTTGATGTTTGATAACTTCTGACAAATCTTCATGGCGTTGGTAGGTCAGCGCAAACAGCAGGTTAAATGCAAAAAGGCACCTCACGGTGCCTTTTTCTTGCCCGGCCTAAAGGTAAATTACGGCCGGGAAAACAGCGGCTGCAAGCACTAGCACTAACCATTCCACATTGTGGCGTGCAAGAAAACCGGTGAAGTGCATCACCAGCACGGTCAGGGCGATGACGTAAAACAGGGCGAACAGCATGTGATTTCCTTTTCTCTGAATGTCTTCGCAACGATTATAACGGCAACACAGACTGTAATCGTGACAAATTTATCACTGAACAGCGCTGATTTTAGTCGGTTTATGCAAGGCTTGAACGGCGTTTAGGCGTTATTTCACCCATGCGCCTGCAAGCGCATTGAAAGATCAAGCGCACGTACATCCTTGGTCAAGCTGCCAATCGAAATCCGGTTAACGCCGGTCTCGGCAATGCCGCGCACGGTGTCGAGATTTACGTTGCCGGATGCTTCAAGAATAGCGCGACCGGCACTGATGGCAACGGCTTCACGCAACTGCGCCAGCGTCATGTTGTCGAGCAGCACCATCTTTGCACCAGCCGCCAGTGCTTCTTCCAGCTCGGCGCGTGTTTCTACTTCCACCTGAATAAACTGGCAGCGCCCGCCCGCGCTATGTGCAATGGCCTCGGCGGCAGCCAGCGCGGCGCTGATCCCGCCGGTGGCAAGAATATGGTTTTCCTTGATCAAAATGCCGTCGTAGAGCCCCAGCCGGTGATTGCCGCCGCCACCGCATTTAACAGCATACTTTTGTGCCAGACGGAGGCCGGGGATCGTCTTGCGCGTATCGACTACCTGTGCCGGCGTGCCGGCTACCGCATCGGCGTATTGCCGTGACTTGGTGGCAACGCCCGAGAGCAGTTGCAGAAAATTCAGTGCGCTACGTTCGCCGGTGAGCAGCGCGCGTGCCGGGCCTGCAATTTCGCAGAGCAACTGGTCGGGTGAGATGCGCTCGCCGTCAGCGGCTTTCCATGTCACGCTGATGCTCGAGTCGATTTGCTTGAAGCAACGCTCAAACCACGCTGTGCCGCACAGAATGGCGCTTTCCCGTGAGATGACCGTGGCGCGGGCGATGCCGCTGGCCGGCACCAGTTGTGCCGTCAGGTCGCCGCTATCGATGTCTTCAGCCAGCGCGGCCGTAACGTTGCGCTCGATTTCGTTGTCGAGCGAGACTGCAAAATCCATGACAATTCCCATACACTGGTGGTGAGATCATAAAATTTTAACATTGTGGGGTGTCGCCAATGCTCAGCATCATCCATGTCAGCCTCGGTGTCCTCATTGCGCTGGCGCTCACCGCCGCGCTTGTTTATTTCTATCTGAAGGACATCACGCAGAAAAAGCACGCGGTGCTGCGTAATTTCCCGCTGATTGGTCATTTGCGTTATTTCTTTGAAAGCCTTGGCGAATATTTTCGTCAGTATTTTTTCCTTGGTGATCGCGAGGAGATGCCTTTCAATCGTGCTACGCGCAGCTGGGTATACCGGCTGGCGAAAAACGAAGGCGGGATTATCGGCTTTGGCTCGACCTATAACATTCACGAACCGGGTGCGCTCATTTTCGTCAATGCGCCTTTCCCGGTACTCGAAGAAGAGCGTAAGGCGACCCCGCCGATGATGATTGGCGAAGGCTATTGCCGTATTCCCTTTGTCGGCAAATCGCTGGTCAATATCAGTGGCATGAGTTTCGGCGCCATCTCCAAGCCGGCTGTACAGGCGCTGTCGCGTGGTGCGGCGCTGGCGGGGTGCTGGATGGATACTGGCGAAGGCGGTTTATCCCCCTATCACCTCGAAGGCGGTTGCGACATCATTTTCCAGATCGGCACCGCCAAATACGGCGTACGTGATGAAAATGGCGTCCTTTCGGATGACAAGCTGCGTGAAGTTGCCGCACATGAGACCGTGCGCGCTTTCGAGATCAAGCTATCGCAAGGGGCCAAGCCTGGTAAGGGTGGTGTGCTGCTGGCGGCCAAGGTTACACCGGAGATCGCCAAAATTAGAGGCATTCCCGAAGGACAGGATTCGCTTAGCCCGAACCGTCATTACGACGTGGGTAATATCGACGAACTGCTCGACCTGATTGTCCGTGTGCGCGAAGTGACCGGTAAACCTGTCGGGGTTAAAACAGCCATTGGCGGCTGGCGTTTTATGAATGAGCTAACTGAGGCGATTGCCCGGCGCGGCCTGCACGCTGCCCCCGATTTTCTCGCGATTGATGGCGGTGAGGGCGGTAGCGGTGCCGCGCCGCAGGCGCTGGCCGACCACATGGCGCTCTCGATTGATGAAGCCTTGCCGCGAGTTGTCGATGCCTTGATCGAAAACGGCTTGAAAGAACGCATCCGCGTGATTGCTGCCGGTAAATTGCTGACACCGGCGCGCGTGGCCTGGGCGCTCTCGGCTGGTGCTGATTTCGTTAATACCGCGCGCGGCTTCATGTTCTCGCTCGGCTGCATTCAGGCTTTGCGTTGCCACACCAACAGTTGCCCGACTGGTATCACAACCCATAACCCGCGCCTGCATCGCGGGCTGGTGGTTGAAGACAAGGCCGAACGGGTGGCCTATTACTGCAAAAATATGGGCAAGGAAATCGACATGATCGCCCACTCCTGCGGTCTTCATCAAGCAAGGGAATTCCGCCGTGAGCATGTGCGTATTGTTCAGGCCTCCGGGCAGAGCATCGCGCTCAACGTGTTGTATCCGTATCCGGCGGTGAAACGGGATTGGATTGCGGGCTAGCGCTGCCGGCGAATCGCCAGACTCAGACCCGACGCACCGATAATCAGCATGCCGGTAATCGCCAGCAAATCGGGCAGCTGCTTGAACACCCACCAGCCGAGCAGGGTTGCCCAGATCAGCTGGATGTACAGCAATGGCGACAGGGTTGAGGCGGGGGCTTCGCGGAAGGCGCGGATCAGCAGGGCGTGGCCCACGCCGCCGTAGAGGCCGAGCGAGGTGATGAGCAGGCTTTGCGTTAGCGTCGGCATCTGGCCATCCCAATAGGCGGGGAGCGTCAGCGACATTGAGAGCGTGCCGACCATGGCGGTATAAAAAAGCAGGCGCGTCGGATGTTCTGTGGCGGCCAGCTTGCGGGTGAGAATCTGGTAAATGGCATAGCAGAGCGCGCCGCCGAGGGCATACGCGATACCCGGGCCGGCCATGGCGCCGCCGGGCCGTGCGATCAGCAATACGCCGGCGAATCCGGCGACGGTTGCCAGCCAGGTGCGACGGCGTACCTGCTCGCCGAGCAAGGGGCCGGCCAGTAATGCGACGAGTAGCGGCGTCACGAAAAGCAGTGCAGTGGTTTCGGCGAGTGGCAGTGTTTTTAGCGCCAACTGTGCGAGCAGCGTTACGCCAACCAGCATCAATGCGCGAAAGCTCATCAGCCAGGGGCGGTGCGTGGCGATGATTTCACGCCCTATGCCCGGTGCCATAAAGACCAGCATGAAGACAAAATGCACCAGATAGCGTGCCCAGACCAGCAGCGGTACCGCAAAAAACGCGTTCATGTACTTGGCTGTTGCGTCGAGCGCGGCAAAGAGAAAGAGTGCCGCGAGAAAAAGCAGGATACCGCGCAGCAGGTGCTGCGGCCTATCGAGCATCGTTGATCCATCGATTGAAACACGTACGGGCGCTGACGGTCAGTTCGCCGGCGGTGAGGCCAATCGGCCCTTTACCCTCGGCAACCAGACCATCAGCCGCCGTACCATGCAGATGTACGCCGGCAAGCAGTGCCTCCAACGCCGGCCAGCCTTGGGCGAGCAGTGCGCTGATCAAGCCGGTGAGCACGTCGCCGGTACCGGCGGAGGCCAGACCGGGGTTGCCGGTGGTGTTGATGAACCAGCGGCCTTCCGGTGTCGCAATGATCGTGCCGCAGCCTTTGAGCGCCACGAATGCCTTGTAGCGGCTGGCTATCTCACAGGCGGCGGCGATGCGGTCGGCCTGAATGGCTGCAACATCGCAGCCGAGCAGTCGTGCGGCTTCGGCGGGGTGAGGGGTGAGCAGCGTTGCGGCACTGCGCGAGGCGAGTGCGACCTGGAGATTGCCTTCCTGCGCAACCAGGTTGAGTGCATCGGCGTCGAGCACCAACGGTAGATCG
>CAJBIL010000463.1 GCA_903953145.1 uncultured beta proteobacterium | reverse complement strand
GGCTGGCGAAAAGACCGTCAGGATCATGCGATCAAACGCAATCTTCCCAGTCGGCTGGCCAATCGCCTGATTTCGCTGGTTTCTGGCGTGCATTTGCATGATTACGGTTGCTCGTTAAAGGCTTATCGTCGATCGGTGCTCGGCGGGGTAAAACTCTATGGCGAGATGCACCGGTTTGTTCCCCTCTATGCCGCGTGGAATGGTGCGCGAGTCACCGAACTTCCCGTACAGCATCACCCGCGCCTGCATGGCGAGTCGAAGTATGGGCTGGAACGCGTATTGAAGGTGATACTCGATCTGATCGTCGTCAAGTTTCTCTTTCGTTATGCGAACAGACCCATGTACATATTTGGCGGGTTCGGTGCGTTGAGTTTGCTTGGCTCATTCGGCGCTGGTTTGTGGGCCATTGCGCTTAAGTTGTTCTGGGCGACTTCGTTGATTCAAACGCCTTTGCCCTTGTTGTCGGTGTTCCTGGCGGTGACCGGCATACTCAGCATTTTGATGGGCCTGCTCGCTGAGATGCTGAACCGTACCTACCACGAGTCCCAGTCCAAATCTGTTTACCGTATCGCTGCTGTTGTGCGACACCCTCAGGGCAGCTAAAAATGTGCGGTATCGCAGGCTTCGTCGGTCGATCTGATTCAACGGCGCTGCGTGCCATGGCCGGGCGGCTTGAGCACCGTGGCCCCGATGGCGGGGGATTGCTTGAAGATGCGGCTGACGGCGTGCATCTGGCGCAGCGCCGCTTGGCGGTGATCGATATTGCGGGCGGTTATCAGCCGATGGTTACGCATGACGGCGGGCTGTGCATCGTTTTTAACGGAGAAATCTACAACTTTTCGGAACTCCGTTCCGAGCTTCAGTGTGATGGCGCGCAATTTGTCACGGATCACTCAGATACCGAAGTGCTTTTGCATGCCTGGCGTCGATGGGGGCGGCAGATGTTTGAACGCCTCAATGGGATGTGGGCCTTGGCGATCCATGATCGTGGCCGGCGTGAGCTAATCCTGGCGCGCGATCGTTTTGGTAAGAAGCCGCTGTACTATCATGCAGGCAAGGAACTCGTCGCTTTCGCATCTGAACTTTCGGCGCTGCGCCTGCATCCCGGCGTCCCTGATCGCCGTTCTGATGAAGCCGTGCGCAAGTATTTTGCCTACGGCTTTATTCCAGCCCCTTTGTCGCTGCTTACCGATGTTTTCAAATTACCGGCTGGCCACCTTCTTACACTCAATCTGGCAAACCGGCAGCCCTTGATTGAGCGCTACTGGCAGTATGAACCGGCACCCGAACCCGGTCTTGGTGTGGGGGCCGAAGACGCGCTGGCCGAGGCGTTGCTGGAGAAGCTTGATCGAGCCGTTGCGCGTCGCCTGATTGCGGACGTTCCTGTCGGGGCTTTTCTGAGCGGCGGCATCGATTCGTCAACGATTGCTGCATTGGCTTTTCGTCATACGGGGCAGGGTCAGCTGAAGACCTTCTCTATCGCTTTCGATGATGCCCATTTTGATGAATCGTCCTATGCGTGCCAGGTTGCTCAGCACATAGGCGCCGCGCATCAGGTTGAGTCGTGCACAGTTGAGGGCATGCGCGACTCGCTGCCTGTGCTTCTCGCTGCGCTCGATGAGCCGATTGCCGATGCATCACTGCTGCCAACCTATCTGCTTTGCCGCTACGCACGGCGTCACGTTACAGTGGCCTTGGGTGGGGATGGTGCCGATGAGTTGTTGGCCGGTTACGATCCCTTTCGTGCGTTACGTCATGCGCGTAGTTATCAACGCTGGGTGCCGCCGGCGTTATATGGTGCCATCAATGCGGTGGTTGCCCGGTTGCCGGTCTCACATCGGTACATGAGTTTTGATTTCAGGCTGAAACGTGCTTTACGCGGTGCGGGTTACTCCCCGGAATTGTGGCTGCCGGTGTGGATGTCGCCGCTTGCACCGGCAGAACTGGGTGAGTTGCTGGATGAGCCCATTGATCCGGAGTCGCTGTACAGCGAGGCAGTCAGCGCCTGGCAGCGCAGTTCGGGGGCTGACGACGTTGATCGTGCCACTTGTTTTTACGTTGATCTTTATCTGCAGGACAATATTCTGACCAAGGTTGATCGGGCCAGCATGCTCAATTCTTTGGAAGTACGTTCGCCGTTTCTTGATATTGAAGTTGTCGATTTCCTGCGGCGTGTGCCTTCGCATTTCAAATTGCGTGGCGGTGTCAGCAAGTGGCTGCTCAGGCGAGTGGCACAAAAACTGCTGCCACAGAACATCATCGAACGACGCAAACAAGGGTTTGCGCTGCCTACCGGGCGCTGGTTCGAGCAAGGTCTGTTGCCACCTGCCGGTGTCACTTGCGGTGGCGATTCTGCATTTTGGCGTGATCGGCTTGCGCTGCATCGTGCCGGGGAATCGGATCAACGGCTTTATTTATGGAGCCAGTTGGTGCTTGATGCACATCAGAGCGCTTAATCTTTACCCAGTGATTGATTTCAGATGAACACGAAAGCGCACATTCAGGCGATTTGTTGCTTCGGCGTGACCGCCTCACTCATGAGAAAATGCTCTTCATGAATAGTACCGATCAAGAGACCGCCAAAGCATTTGCATCGTCGTGGAATAACTTGCCAAGTGGTTCGGTATATACCAGCTCTCAATTTGAAGACTGGATGGCGCCGTTAACCCGCGCTGATATTGAAGGCCGTAGCGTACTGGAGTTGGGTTGCGGTAACGCCAGTCTGCTGGTGCACTGCTTTGCTTGGGAACCCGCGCGGCTTGTTGGCGTTGATTTGGGTGGCTCGGTGGAAACAGCGCGCTTGAATGTGGCATCTTTCCCGAGTGCGCAGATTGTGCAAGACGACCTGGTCAGCTTCAAATCGGACGGTTTTGATGTTGTCTACTGCATTGGCGTACTTCATCATCTCAAGGAGCCTTTTGCCGGTATTAAGTCGGTGTTACGCAATACATCTCCAGGTGGCAAGTTTCAT
>CAJBIL010000462.1 GCA_903953145.1 uncultured beta proteobacterium | reverse complement strand
TAATCTGCCAAAGTAGCTCTAAAATGCTTGTTTAATTCTGCCAAGATGACCATGGATACAACGCCCGTTCGTACTGCCTTCTTCGTTTCTGATGGCACCGGAATCACCGCTGAAACCCTGGGACACAGTCTGCTGACGCAATTTGAAGGCGTGCGAATCCGGCAGGTTCGTATGCCTTTCGTTAATTCATCAGAAAAGGCACGTGAATGTGTCGAACGTATTTCGCTTGCGGCGCGCCAGGATGGTGTTCGTCCGATTATCTTCACGACACTGGTTGAACATGACTTGAACGCCATCCTTCGACAGACGGATGCGCTATGCCTCTCTTTTTTTGAAACCTTCATCGCCCCCCTGGAAATTGAGCTAGGTATCAAGTCGACGCATACCATCGGTCGGTCACATAGCTCGACTGACAGCAGTTCCTACAAAAGCCGCATTGAAGCAATCAACTACACACTGGGCCACGATGACGGCATCACGAACAAGGGGCTTGAAGAAGCTGATGTGATCCTGGTTGGCGTATCGCGTTGTGGGAAAACACCGACCAGCCTTTATCTGGCCATGCAATTTGGCTTGAAAGCAGCAAACTACCCCCTTATTCCTGAAGATTTTGACCGGCGTGTTTTACCCGAAGGACTGGACAAGCACCGTGCAAAACTTTTCGGCTTAACCATTCAGCCCGAACGTCTACAAGTCATTCGCCATGAAAGGCGGCCTAATAGCCGCTATGCAGCCCTGGAAAACTGCAAGATTGAAGTAGCCGAGGCAGAAAAAATGATGCGCAAGGAAGGCATTCGATGGCTGGATTCGTCGACTAAGTCGATCGAAGAAATCTCGACGACAATCTTGCAGGAAATCAAGATAGAACGGAACAGCTACTGACGCTGGCGAACCGTCTCGAATAGACAAATCGCTGCTGCGGCAGCGACATTGAGTGACTCGGTAGTGCGTGACATCGGAATTTGCACTTTTACTCGACTTGCCTCCGCGACTTCGGGACGCACTCCCTGCCCTTCACTACCAAAAACCCAAGCCAACGGTTTTTTTAGATTAGCCACATACAGAGACTGGTCAGCACCCAGCGCAGTCACGATACCTTGCCCCTGATAGCCGCCAAGGAAACCCGGCAAATCACAGCTTTCATGGATATCGAGTTGAAAGTGCGCACCCATCGCAGCACGCAGTGTCTTTGGTGACCAAGCGTGAGCGCAATCGGCTGACAAAAGGATTTGCCGGAAACCAGCGGCTGCAGCACTGCGCAAGATAGACCCCACATTGCCAGGATCCTGTATGCCGTCGAGTAGCACTGCGTCAATTTCCTGATTCAGTGCGTGTGAAGTTTTCGGCTGTAAGACGACTGCCATGATACCGCTGGGCGTTTCGACGGCAGCAAGATCATCGAACAGTACGTCAGTTAGTACGGTGATAGTGGAACATGAACCGGACAGATAAGCTGCGATTTCAGTGCGTAAGGCACCACTCTCGCTAATGACAAGCGCCATCGGGTGAGAAAAATGCGCAGCGTACTCTTTGATCAGATGCATCCCGTCGAGAACGATCTGCCCCGTTTTTCGCCGCTCTCTGCCGCTTTGGCAAAGTTTCTTTAGCGCTTTGAAATACGGGTTGTCGCGCGACGCAATTTGCCTCATAACAGGAGGAGTTGCGCAACCGGCGCATAACTGCGGCGATGTATTGGCGTCACCCCATGTTCGCGCAGGGCTTTAAGATGTACAGCTGTTGGATAGCCCATATGTCGGTCAAAGCCGTATTTCGGATAGAGCGCATGCATCTCAAGCATTAAGGCATCGCGAACTGTTTTAGCGAGAATTGACGCAGCAGCAATCGAAGCAACCTTGCCGTCACCACCGATGATCGCCTCGGCCGGGCAACACAGTTCCGGACAGCGATTACCATCGATCAATGCACGGCTTGGTTCAATACCAAGCGCTTCAACGGCGCGTTGCATGGCAAGCATACTGGCTTGAAGGATATTGATGCAGTCGATTTCCTCCACACTAGCCTCGGCGACGGCCCATGCCAAAGCCTTTGCACGAATTTCGACTGCCAGCACTTGACGACGCCTGGCTGAAAGCTTCTTGGAATCGTCAAGACCTTCTATTGGCCTCGTGGGGTCGAGAATGACGGCTGCAGCCACCACCGGACCAGCCAGCGGCCCCCGCCCCGCCTCATCGACACCGCAAACAAGCCCCTCAGGCTGCTGCAGCAAAGGCATTGTTGCGCACAGCGAGTGGCATACAATCAAGAATAGCCGCCGCCGCCTTTTCTGAGGTGTTTTGCTTGAGTTGCAGATGTATCTCGCGGAAAGTTTCACTGATCCGCGCGCAGGTCGCTTTGTCAGCGTATAAATTTAGCAATGCCTGCGCCAGATTGGCGGGGGTTGCGTCATCCTGAACGAATTCGGGCACCACGAATTTTCCGGCAAGAATATTGGGGAGCCCAACATAAGGCAAATAGCTCATACGTCGCATTAGTCGATAAGAGAATGGCGCCATCTTGTAGACAATCGCCATTGGCCGCTTTAGCAGTGCAGCTTCGAGCGTCGCAGTTCCACTCGCGACAAGAACGACATCCGACGCCATCATCGCCTCATGTGCGTGACCAAATAACATGCGAATCGGCAGTTCACGTGCGTCACAACGATAGAGCGCTGTTTCGAATAGCAAACGGGTTTCACGTGTTGCAAGAGGAACCAGAAACAGCGCATTTGGCAGCTTTTGGTGAATCTCGCGTGCCGTCGCGATGAACGTGTCGGCCATGTGCTCCAGCTCGGACTGGCGACTCCCCGGCAGGAGCGCAAAAATTGGCAGCTGGGATGACAAACCGAGCAACTCTCGCGCAGTAGCCCGACCATCTTCGACAGGCAAAATATCAGCCAATGGATGGCCGACATAATTGACGGGAATACCCTGCTTTTCGTAAAGCACTGGCTCGAAGGGGAACAGGGCCAGTACCCGTGAAACAGCTGCACCGATTTTGTGAATACGGGCTCCGCGCCATGCCCAGATTGATGGACTGACATAATGAACGCATGGAATGCCACGCTGCTTGAGGGTTTTTTCAAGCGCCAGATTAAAATCCGGCGCATCTACGCCAATAAATATGTCCGGAGGTGCCTTGAGCAGACGACGCTTAAGCTTGCTGCGGATTCCGGATATTTCGCGGTAATGCTTAAGTGCTTCGACGTATCCAAGCACGGAGAGCTTTTCCAGCGGATACCATGCGTCAAACCCTTGGCCAAGCATCTTTGGCCCACCGATTCCGTAAAAAATCGCCTCTGGTAACTTTACCTTGATCGCTTGAATCAAATGACTGGCAAGCATGTCTCCCGAAGCTTCCCCCGCCACCATCGCGATACGAACAACCCCTTGAACTGCAGTTGCTGTCATCGGATGATGCCGCGTTTGGAAACCGCCAGAAAATCAAGTATTGGCTGAATTTCAGGATGCAACTTTACATCCTCCTCAAGCTTGGCGCGTGCCTCATCAAGCATCAGGCCGGACTTGTAAAGGGTTCGGTAAGCGCGTTTCAGCGCCATCAGTGCATCCGGCGAAAAACCACGCCGTTTTAACCCTTCGGCATTAATACCAAAGGGGCTGGCGGTATTGCCGGCAGCCATTACGAATGGGGGAATATCCTGCAAAACAACGGTTCCGACTGCCGTCATGGTATGCGCGCCGACACGACAGAACTGATGAACGCCAGTATAGCCGCCAAGAATCGCCCAATCATCAATGTGAACGTGGCCGGCGAGTTGCGCATTATTGGCAAACGTAGTGCGGTTTCCGACCTGACAGTCATGCGCGATATGCACATAGGCCATAATCCAGTTGTCATCGCCCACGCTTGTAACACCAACATCCTGAGCGGTACCTAGATTAAAGGTACAGAACTCTCGAATCGTATTGCGGTGACCGATCTCAAGGCGCGTCGGTTCTCCAGCATATTTTTTGTCCTGCGGCACTTCACCGATAGAGCAAAATTGAAAAATACGATTATCACAACCGATTCTGGTATGCCCGGATACAACTACATGCGGGCCGATACTCGTATTTTCTCCAATTTCGACATGTTCGCCGATAATCGAATATGCGCCGACCGTGACACCGGCTCCCAGTCTGGCGCCCGGATGGATGATTGCACTCGAATGAATCATTGCCTTGCTCAAGCCACGTCGCGCTGAGCACACATTAACTCGGCCTCTGCCACCAAATCACCATCAACACGAGCTTCCGCCTTATATTTCCAGATACCACGCATGTGGCGCTTGATTTCCACGTGCAAATGAAGCTGGTCACCCGCAGTTACCGGCTTCTTGAAGCGAGCATTATCAATCCCGACAAAATAAAAAACGGAATTTGCATCGGGTTTTGAACCCATTGTTTTGAACGAAAGAATACCGGCAGCTTGCGCTAGAGCCTCCATGATCAATACCCCAGGCATGACTGGATGATGAGGAAAATGTCCGGTAAAAAAAGGTTCGTTGATCGTCACGTTCTTGTAAGCATGGATAGACTTACCCGCTTCAAAGTCGACCACACGGTCGACCAGCAGAAAAGGGTAACGATGAGGAAGATGTTCCAGAATTTCGTGAATATCCATTGCGTTCAAGACGTTCTCTCCAGTTTTTCGAGTTTTTTTTCAAGTTCGGCAACGCGATCAGCGAGCTTGGCCAGCCGTTTGATCTGGGCAGCATTTTTCAACCAGGCAGCATGCGTCTCAATTGGAAAAATACTGGTGTATTGCCCAGGATTAAGTAAATTTTTCGTAACCATGGAGCCGGCAGAAACATGAACGTCATCAGCAATTTCAAGATGGCCAATGATCATGCCAGCGCCACCCACCGTACAACGCCGACCAATTCTTGTACTTCCTGCAATACCTACGCAACCAGCCAGTGCCGAGTTTTCGCCAATAGTTACGTTGTGAGCGATCTGTATTTGATTGTCAATTTTCACGCCATTACCAATCACAGTGTCATCAAGCGCACCGCGATCAATCGATGTATTAGCCCCGACCTCAACATCATCCCCAATAATGACACGCCCGATCTGTGGAATTTTTATCCAGTTGTCGCCTTCCTTTGCAAAACCGAAGCCATCGCCACCAATGACTGCACCAGCCTGAATCACGGCACGTTTTCCAACAACACAATCCGAGTAAATAACGACATTAGGGTAAATACAAGTCCCTTCACCGAGCGAAACGCGATCACCAATCACACAGCCTGGATAAAGCGTCACGTTTTCACCAAACTGCACGTCTTTCCCGATAACAACATTTTCACCGATGCTCACGGAAGAATGAAGTTGAGAATGCACGACTGCCGATGAATGAACCCCAGGCAACCGAATTGTTACCGGGTTAAGCATAGCGGCTACTTTTGCATAGTAGGCGTAAGCATTATTATGAATAATGCATGGCAGATTTGTGTCTGCAACAAACTGAGGCGGGAGAATAACTGCTGCAGCCCCAGTTGTTTGTAATTGCTTGCGATATTTTGGATTGGCGAGGAAAGCAATCTGCCCTACACCTGCAGAAGCAAGTGTCCCGACTTGGGTGACAAGGACAGAACCGTCCCCCTCAAGTCGCCCCCCAAGACGAGCAACTATTTCGTCTAGACGAAAAGCTCCTTGCACATAAACCCCGCTTACTTTGCGCTGGCGTCTTTAGTCTCGGATAGGGCTTTAATTACTTTTTCAGTAACATCAAGTTTCGGACTAACCCAAACAACATCTTGCACGATCAGATCATACTTTTCAGCTTCTGCAAGTTGCTTGATAGCTTTGTTAGCTTTTTCGATGATCGCTGCATTCTCTTCGTTTTGACGCAAGTTTAGGTCTTCACGGAACTCACGCTGCTTTCGCTGAAACTCACGCGAGAGCTCATTGAGGTCTTTTTCCTTGAGACGGCGCTCGGGTTCTGCCATTGTTACTGCGTTCTTTTCAAGTCCTTCCTGCATTGTTTGCAGTTGCTTGGCCATACGCTGAAGATCCTGATCACGCTTTGAAAACTCCTGCTCAATCTTCTTCGCTGCTTTGACAGCAGCAGGCGCATCGCGGAAGATGCGCTGGGTATTGACATAACCAATCTTTAGCTCTACCGCCGACGCATAGGTCATTGGCAGCGAAGCCATCAAGCCAACCAGCAACGTGGCAATCTTCTTGTTCAAACTATATCTCCCGGTTTAAAAGGTCTGTCCCATCTGGAACTGGAACCGTTGAAGTTTATCACTTTCCTTGGTATTGAAAGGCTGCGCAATACTGAATTTTAATGGGCCAAACGGAGAAATCCATACGGCAGCCAGACCGGCAGAGGCCCTCATATCTCCTAAAGCCATTTTCTCGTGCGTTCCCCAAACTTGGCCTGCATCAACAAAACCACCAAAACGTACAGACTTATCTGAACCTAAACCCGGCATAGGGAAAAGCACTTCAGCGTTGAAAACTGCGCGCCGGTTACCGCCGGTTCGTTGGTTTGGATACAAGGGATCTGTTGGTCCGAGGCTCGCAGTGTCGTAGCCTCGCACAGAACCAACACCACCCGCATAAAAGTTTTTATAGAACGGCAGCTCCTGATTACCATAGCCATTCGCATAACCAAGCTCACCGTTAAGCATCAAAGTCAATTCTTTGGTAAGCGGGAAGAAATGCTGATGTTGTGCTGTTGTACGGTAGTAATGTAATCCACCGGGAAGTGCTACTTCGAGACCTGCGCGACTAATTGCCCCCTTTCGAGGATTTAAAGCACTGTCTTTAGTATCTTTGGCCCAACCAACTGTCGCGGGGATCGTGAAATTACTGCACTCCAAAGTCCCTAATCCGCAAAATTTGTTATTAAAATCAATGTACTGTTGAGGGCTGTTCGCATCAATTCTTACAGAGGTACTATCAATTCCCAAGCCAGCCGAAATATTCTCCTTTTCAGCAATAGGATAACCAAAGCGAATTCCCCCGCCTGTCGAGGTAGTTCGATAGGTGTAACCTAAGGATCTTGGATTCGAAGTACGGTGATATGCATCGAAACCCTGGCTAATGCCATCAACAGTAAAATAAGGGTTTGTGTACGAAAGACCGATGGTGCGATTGAGTTTACCTGTGTTCATTTGTAGCGATAAAAACTTACCGCTACCAAAAAGATTGGCTTGGGAAATTGAGCCCGACAAAACAATTTTTTCCGAACTTGAAAAACCAGCACCTGCGGTAATGGTTCCCGTCGATTTCTCCGTGACATTAATATTTACATCAACTTGATCACTTGTTCCGGGAACCGGGGGAGTTTCTACAGTAACCTCACCAAAGTAATTTGTTTTATCAATCCGCTGTCGTGACAAGGTCACTCGATCAGCATCATACCAAGCACCTTCCATCTGACGCACTTCCTGGCGAATCACCTCATCCCGAGTTTTGGAATTGCCTGAAATATTAATGCGACGAACATAAGCTCGTTTTCCTGGATCAACAAAAATGGTAAAAGCGACTTGATGTTTTTCCTTATCAAGCTCAGGCGCTGCATTGACGTTAGCAAATGCATAGCCTTGCGCGCCTAACTTGTCGCTAATCGCCTTAGTACTCTCGTTGAGCATTTCCCTTGAGAAAACGTCACCTGGCTTGATTTTGACCGAAGTTTTAAAATCGTCGTCCGGTAGCAATAGCTCTCCGGCCAATTTGATCGATGAAACAACGTACCGCTCACCCTCCGTCAAACTGACAGTGATATAAATATCTTTCTTGTCCGGACTGATCGAAACCTGTGTAGATTCAATATTGAACTCGAGGTAGCCGCGATTCAAATAGTGCGAACGCAAAGACTCAAGATCGGCGGAAAGCTTTTGCTTGGAATATTGATCATTTTTGGTGTACCAACTAACCCAGTTTGGTACTTGTAACTGAAATAGCGCTAGCAGGTCTTTTTCTTTAAAAGCCTGAGCACCGACAATATTGATTTCCTTGATCTTGGCAGCATCACCTTCATTGACATTAAAATTAATGGATACCCGATTGCGCTCCAGAGGCGTAATCGTTGTCGTGATCGTCACGCCGTATTTGCCGCGAGAAAGATACTGCCGCTTCAACTCCTGTTCAGCGCGCTCGAGCGTGGCACGGTCAAAGGTTCTCGACTCAGCGATACCGATATCTTTCAGGCCTTTTTTGAGCTGATCTTTGTCGAACTCCTTGAGGCCGACAAAATCGATTTGCGCAATAGCAGGACGCTCTTCGAGCGCCACAATCATCACGCCACCATCCACCTCAATACGCACATCTTTGAAAAAGCCCGTCGCAAAAAGCGCTTTAATCGCTTGTGCCGCCTTCTCATCGGTTAGCGTATCACCCACTTTAACCGGTAGGTAACTGAATACCGTACCCGCCTCAGTCCGCTGAATGCCTTCAACGCGAATGTCTTTGACGGAAAACGGTTCAAAAGCAAGGGCGCTTGATGCAAAAAGCGCACTAACTAGACCTGCAAGCAGGTTTTTATTCATAAGGTCAGCCGGAAATCAATCGATTAATATCGTTGTAAAAAGCAAACGCCATTAGCATTAAGAGCAGCGCCATCCCAATTTGCTGACCGATTTCCATCGTTCGCTCAGACAGGGGGCCACGCTTTATTATTTCGACCACATAATACAGCAAATGACCACCATCCAATATCGGGATCGGCAACAGATTCAACACACCCAGACTGATGCTGACCAGTGCAATAAACTTCAAATAGTAGTCAATACCAAGCTTAGCAGACTGCCCGGCATAATCAGCAATCGTAACGGGACCGCTTAGATTCCGCCACGACACTTCTCCTGTAATCATTTTTCCAATCATGACCAGGCTAAAGAAAGATTTGTCCCAAGTTTCCTGAATTGCTTTTGTAAGCGCGGAGACTGGGCCGTAACTTATCTTTGTCATTAAATCTTCACGCCTGTATCCCGAATCACTGACCGCAGCACCAATTCTTCCAATAACACGGCCAGACTCCTCAATGGCTATCGGTGTTATTTCAAGCAACAAATGCTGCTCATTACGCAGCACGTCTAGTAGAAGTGGCTTTCCGGGTGACTGTCTTACTTTTTGAACGACATCAGACCAGGTGGTGATTATTGAATCATTGATCGCCCGAATCTCGTCCCCAGAGCGAAGCCCTGCTGACGCAGCAGCACTGCCTGCACTAATTTTATCCAGAACAGGGGGAATTTCCGGACGGTAGAAGCGAATGCCGAGCTTTTCGAGTGCATCACCTTCCCATCCGGATTCTCTTGCTGATGAAACATCAATGCTCCGATTAATGATGCCTTTATCTGGGTGGTTGATTTCAAATTCAACCAGATCTTGCTCCACTGCTTTGCGTAAAAATACCCAGCGCAGTTCCTGCCAGGTTTCAACAATTTCGCCGGCCACCTTAACGACGCGTTCACCATTTTCGAATCCCGCACTGGCAGCGGCACTCGCTGCGACAGGCTTACCAAGAATGGGCTTTAACTCTTCTGTGCCATGCATAAACATGACCCAGTAAATAAGGATTGCCAGCAGAAAATTGGCCAGGGGTCCCGCCGCGACAATGGCCATGCGCCATTTAACAGGCTGCCGGTTAAAGCTACGATGCACCTCATCTGGAAGCACGTCTCCCTCGCGCTCGTCGAGCATTTTGACATAGCCCCCGAGTGGAAAAAGGCCGAGAGCCCACTCAGTCGCATCAGGCCCAAAACGCTTTGACCACATCACACGCCCAAAGCCAACTGAAAAACGTAAAACTTTAACACCAGCCCATCGGGCCGCAAGGTAATGACCAAGTTCATGAACAATAACCAAAACGCCCAGAACGATCGCAAAAGCAGCAAAGTAAAATAAAAAATTACTCATCGGCCTGCAGTTCTGTAATCAGGCCGCTTGCAACCTCACGCGCCAAGCTATCCGCCGCCAGAATTTCATCAAGTGAATCAGCAGTTTTCGGCGGCAAAACATTCATGACTTTAGCAATAATGGCCGAGATAGCCGTAAAGGGAATTTTTCTCTCAAGAAATGCCTGAACAGCAACCTCATTCGCAGCGTTCATTGTCGCCGGTGAGTTTCCTGCTTCTCTCAAAGCGCGGTAGGCCAGGCCCAAACAAGGGAAACGCTCAAAATCTGGCCGTTCAAAATTCAGCGTTGCGATATCAAAGATGTTCAGAGGCTCTACACCTGCTGAAATTCGATCAGGATAAGCAAGCGCATGCGCAATTGGCGTTCGCATGTCGGGGTTACCCAACTCGGCAATAACGGAGCCATCAACATACTGCACCAGCGAATGAATA
This sequence comes from uncultured beta proteobacterium, assembly GCA_903953145.1. Classification (GTDB taxonomy): domain Bacteria; phylum Pseudomonadota; class Gammaproteobacteria; order Burkholderiales; family Rhodocyclaceae; genus CAJBIL01. The sequence continues at coordinate 12,187 of CAJBIL010000462.1, read as the reverse complement.
ACGCTTTGGGGATGAATCACCACCTGAATTTTGTCAGCGGGTACATTAAATAACCAGTGAGCTTCGATAACCTCAAGACCCTTATTCATCATAGTGGCCGAATCGACCGAAATTTTCTGTCCCATGACCCAATTCGGGTGTGCACACGCCTGCTCTGGCGTTACATTTGCCAAATCGGCCAGCGCCCTAGAACGGAAAGGGCCACCAGAGGCCGTCAGGAGAATACCCGATATGCCACTTTTTTCCAGATTACCTGTGTAATCGAAGGGGAGTGACTGAAAAATAGCATTGTGTTCGCTATCAATTGGCAATAGAACGGCCGCGTTTTCTCGCACTGCACGCATAAAAACAGGCCCTGCCATCACCAGCGCTTCTTTGTTTGCCAGCAATATTTTTTTCCCGGCAATGGCTGCAGCAAAAGTTGGCGGCAAACCAGCAGCGCCAACAATCGCAGCCATTACCGTATCAACCTCGGGCAAGCTAGCCATGCGAACCAAAGCATCAGGGCCATGCTCAACGCGTGTTGCAGAACCCGCTGCCAGAAGACGCCCGGCAATTTGTTTAGCAAGAACCTCATCACGAACAACTGCGTAGTCTGGTTTGAACTCAAGACACTGGTCAAATAAACGATCAATTTGGTGATGCCCACATAACGCAATGACGCGATATTTATCTGAATGCTGCCGAATAACATCAAGCGTACTAACGCCGATTGAGCCGGTTGATCCCAGAATTGTAAGATTTCTGACCGTCATTTCAGCGCCCATTCCATCCCAGCAAAACCAGTGCAACCAGAGGCAAGGTTGATGTCAGACTATCGATACGGTCAAGAATGCCACCATGCCCAGGCAAAATGTTGCTGCTATCCTTAACGCCCGCATGACGCTTAAGCAGCGACTCAAATAAATCGCCAATAATACTGACGGCAGTCAGAACGACAAGCACCAAGAATAACAACCCGTAGTTATTGGAAAGCACGGACGGTAAATTGGACGACAACATGAAACCATACAAAATCACGGCCAAGCCTCCGCCGATCGCACCTTCCCATGTTTTTCCTGGGCTAATTGAAGGGGCCAGTTTGTGCTTCCCGAATGCCCTTCCTGAGAAATAGGCGGCAATATCTGCCAACCAGACAACGGCCATGATCGACAGCAAAGCAAGTGCTCCGATTTGCCGCAATTGAATCAATGCGAGCCAGGTTGGCAAAATCAACACTGCGCCGACCAGTAAGCCTGCAAGAGATTTTGGCAAAGACCAGCGGCGACTCATCCAGACTGGAACAAACAAAATCCAGAACATGACCGCAGGTATGTAAAACCAGGATCCGAGACGCCATGCAGCACTAACATCATCGGAGTTAACACCCAGAGCATCTGGCTGAAGGTACGTAATCACTGCGCAAATAAAGCTCATCCCCGCAGCCAAAGCCAATCGAGGCCTAGCTTGCAGGCACATTAGCGCGCCCCATTCCCACGCAGCAAGGGAGGCAACAAGGCTGGCCAGCGCAACCCAACCCAACGGAGGCAAATAAAATAGAGCGGGGAAAAAGGCCGAAAGCAAAAAAATAGCGGTGATAAACCGCGTCTTAAGCATCGTTTTCTAAATCCGTAGATTGCCCCAAATTTGGCAATGAGTTTGTCATCGGTGCTGCTTTGGGACGATCAATGAGCTGTTCACTGGTTCGGCCAAAACGACGTTCTCGCTTCTGATAGGAGGCGATAGCTGCTTCAAAAGCGGCAGTATCAAATTCAGGCCACAAGGTTTCGGTGAAGTAAAACTCTGAATAAGCAAGTTGCCAAAGCATAAAATTACTGATCCGCTCTTCTCCGCCGGTGCGAATAAAAAGATCCGGTTCGGGCGCATAATTCATCGCCAGATAAGGCGCCAGATCGGCTTCAGTCCATAGGTCATGCTTTTCCGGCCGGGCTGCAACCATTTGGTTAACCGCCTGCAAAATATCCCAACGCCCGCCGTAGTTCGCCGCAACAGTCAATGTGAGTCGCTCATTACTCGCTGTCGTTACTTCTGAATCCCTAATTAGCACTTGCAGGTTTTCGCCAAATCGGGATAGATCGCCAACGACTTTAAGGCGCACGCCATTCCGATGCAAATTTTCTACTTCTTGCTGCAATGCATGGACAAAAAGCTGCATCAGCATGGTGACTTCTGTTTCTGGGCGCCGCCAGTTTTCAGAGCTGAACGCAAACAGCGTCAAATATTCAACGCCGCGTTCGAGACAATGCCGAACGGCACCACGGACAGTTTCAACTCCACGATGATGCCCGGCAAAACGAGGCATAAAACGTTTTTTGGCCCAACGACCATTGCCATCCATGATAATGGCGACGTGGCGGGGAACCTGAACAGTAGGCGGTATGGTTCGCGTGGAACTAGTGAAAATTGCCATCTAATTCAAGCTTCCAGCAAAATTCAAATCGCCATCAATTCTGTTTCTTTCAAGCTCAGCTGCTTGTCAATTTCAGCAACGTGCTTATCAGTCAACTTCTGGATTTCATCCTGCGCACGACGTTCGTCATCCTCGGAGCAGTCTTTGCTCTTGAGAAGATCTTTCAGCGTGGCGTTGGCGTCGCGGCGCAAATTGCGAACGGCAATTTTTGCCTCCTCCCCCTCGTGCTTGACCACTTTAATCAGATCACGGCGACGCTCCTCTGTTAAAGCAGGCATTGGTACGCGAATAAGATCGCCTTGCGAAGACGGATTGAGACCAAGATCACAATCACGAATAGCCTTCTCAACCTTGGGCGCCATTCCTTTTTCCCATGCCTGTACACCAATCGTTCGGGCATCAATCAGGCTAATGTTGGCGACTGTATTCACTGGCACCATAGAACCGTAGTATTCAACTTGAACATGATCAAGCAAACCAATGTGCGCACGTCCGGTACGGACTTTTGTAAGATCAGTCTTCAGAGCATCAAGCGTTTTCTGCATCTTGTGTTCGGTGGTATTTTTCAAATCTGCAATGGACATATCAAACTCTCACTCAACAATAGACCAGCGTGCCTTCATTTTCACCAAGCACCACACGCTTCAGCGCACCCTGCTTAAATATCGAGAAAACATTGATCGGAAGTTTCTGGTCACGACATAGCGCAAAAGCGGTGGCATCCATTACTGCTAGATTTTGGGAGATCGCCTCATTAAAGCTGATCCGATCATAGCGGGTAGCACCTGGATCTTTTTTTGGATCAGCAGTATAGATACCGTCGACCTTAGTCGCCTTTAGAACAATCTCAGCCCCAATTTCCGCGCCTCGCAAAGCTGCTGCTGTGTCAGTAGTAAAAAAAGGGTTACCTGTGCCAGCGGCAAAAATCACAGTTCGCCCCTGCTCCAGATAGCGAATTGCCTTTCCACGAATATAAGGCTCAACGACCTGCTCAATACTCAAAGCGGATTGAACACGCGACACCATTCCAGCAATCCGCATTGCGTCATGCAAAGCCAAACCATTCATTACGGTTGCCAGCATTCCCATGTAATCAGCCTGCGCCCTGTCCATACCGGTAGCGGCGGGAGCAACGCCACGAAAAATATTGCCCCCACCAATGACGATCCCGACCTGCACCCCCATATCAACGACCGATTTTATTTCTTCAACGATTTCCGAGATAGTCTGACGATTAATTCCGTAGGCATCAGCACCCATCAGAGCCTCGCCAGAAATCTTGAGCAGAATTCGTTTGAATTTGGGTGTAGCTTCGGCTGCGGTCATAGTCGTCAATCCCCGGTTCTTGGTGCTTTTACTTCTGCGCTGCGGCAGCGGCTTGAGCAGCTACTTCAGCAGCGAAGTCATTGACTTTTTTCTCAATGCCTTCGCCAACCATAAATAGCGTAAATCCGGCGATGGAAGCGCCTTTGACCTTGAGCAATTGCTCAATAGTTTGTTTGCCGTCTTCTGCTTTTACAAAGACTTGACCTAGCAAGGTTACTTCCTTAAGGAATTTCTGAACCGAGCCTTCGGCAATCTTCTCGATCATGGCTTCCGGCTTACCAGCTTCTTTAGCTTTTTCGATGGCAACACGACGTTCACTCTCGATTAAGTCAGCCGATACACCAGTCGAATCGAGTGATTTTGGCTTGGAGGCAGCAATATGCATAGCCAGATCCTTTGCCAACTGCTCGTCACCACCAACCAAGTCAATCAGGACGCCGATTTTGGCGCCACCATGGATATAAGAAGCAAGCTTACCCTTGGCTTCGACGCGGACAAAGCGACGTATCGACAGATTCTCACCGATCTTGCCAACAAGTGCAGCACGGGTTGAATCAACGGTGCCCTCGCCCATCGGTAGCGCAGAAAGTGCAACGACGTCAGCCGGGTTCTTGATAGCGATCAGCTCAGCACATTCTTTGGTCAACTTCAGGAAATCATCATTCTTGGCGACGAAATCGGTTTCACAATTCACTTCAATCATCGCGCCGGATTTTCCGTCACCGGAAATATGAATACCTACCAGACCCTCAGCCGTAATCCGGCTCGCAGCCTTGCTGGCTTTTGAGCCAAGCTTGACACGCAGAATCTCTTCAGCCTTGACCATGTCGCCAGCAGCCTCAGTTAGTGCTTTTTTACATTCCATCATCGGCGCGTCTGTTTTCTCGCGCAATTCTTTGACCATACCTGCGGTAATTTCCGCCATTTTTATCTCCACTTGCGGACACGGCCGGGATTGCCGGCCGCGCCAAATCAAAATAATTCAAAAAATATATACATCTGCACGCCCCATCTGCTTAGACGAAGCGTAGCAAAACCGCACAACTTACTCGGCAGCCTCTTCCTCTTCAACGAAATCATCACCAGATGCAGCCGCAACAATTTCCTCAACGAACTGACTACGACCCTCAAGAATCGCATCGGCCACGCCACGAGCATACAGGCGGATGGCACGCGAAGAGTCGTCATTGCCTGGAATGACGTAATCGACGCCCTCAGGCGAGTGGTTCGTATCAACAACGGCAATCACCGGGATGCCAAGCTTATTGGCTTCGGTAATAGCAATCTTGTGATAGCCAACATCAATCACGAATAATGCATCTGGAAGCGTATTCATTTCCTTAATGCCGCCAATCGACTTTTGCAGCTTGACGAGTTCACGCTGCATCATCAGCGCTTCCTTTTTACCCAACTTATCGATAGAACCGTCTTCAACAGTAACTTCCATGTCTTTCAGACGTTTGGTTGACTGCTTGATTGTCTTGAAGTTTGTCAGCATGCCGCCGAGCCAGCGTTGGTCGACATAGGCCGAACCGGAGCGAACAGCTTCTTCTGCAAGAATCTCGCGCGCCTGGCGCTTGGTACTGACAAAAAGAATGTTGCCCTTGTTTGCCGATAGTTTGCGGACAAAGGACATCGCTTCGTTGTAATTGACGAGCGTCTTTTCGAGATTGACGATATGAATTTTGCTACGGGCACCGAAGATATACTGTGCCATCTTCGGGTTCCAGAAACGGGTTTGATGGCCGAAATGAACACCGGCTTCCAGCATTTGACGCATTGTTGCAGACATTTTGTTACTCCGTAAGGGTTAAACCACCATTCGCCTACCTACAGCCCACCTTGTTTAATTGGCGGACACCCTTGAAGAACAGGCGAATGTGCGTAATTGATGCGCCATTTACGACGCACCCTACGTACCAAAACAGTACGCATCGATTTTTGCCGACACACGCCAGCAAAACCCAGCAATTATAGCATTGATAACAACGATGAATTCAATGGCGAGTTGAAAACGCAGAGAGTAGAAAACTGAACGCTTGTCGCTTCAAATTGCCTAACACTACAGCTTCCTTTATCCTTCGCCCTTCTGCCCTTCGTGGCTTTTTTCATTCTTATCAACAACAAAATGAGTATTACGCTAAAAACTCCCGAAGAAATTGAAAAAATGCGCATCGCTGGCCAACTTGCCGGAGAAGTACTCGACTACATAACACCTTTTGTTAAAACAGGTATTTCAACGGAGGAGCTGGATCGGCTCTGTCATGACTATATGGTTGATATTCAAGGCTGCATTCCGGCACCTTTGAACTATGCCCCTCCCGGTTACAAACCCTACCCAAAATCTATTTGTACCTCGATTAACCATCAGGTTTGTCATGGTGTCCCTGGCGATAAGCTGCTAAAAAATGGTGATATTGTTAACCTCGACATCACCGTTATCAAGAATGGCTATCACGGAGATACAAGCAGGATGTTTCAGCTTGGAGAAACGTCGATTCAGGCCAAGCGCCTGTGTGAACTCACCTTCGAATGCCTTTGGCTAGGTATTATGCAAGTCCGTCCGGGTGGCCATCTGGGCGATATTGGCAACGCCATTCAAAAACATGCAGAAAGCTCTGGTTGTTCGGTCGTCCGCGAGTTTTGTGGTCACGGGATTGGCGCAAAATTTCATGAGGACCCACAAGTCGTTCATTACGGCCAACGTGGTACAGGTGTTGAAATAAAAACCGGAATGATTTTCACGATTGAGCCGATGATCAATGCCGGCAAAGCAGGCATCCGGGAACTCGCTGACGGCTGGACTATTGTCACCAAGGATCACAGCCTTTCTGCCCAATGGGAACATACAATTTTGGTCACCGAAACTGGATTTGAAGTGCTGACTATGTCAGCAGCCTCCCGCCTGAAACCGGACTGGATCAAGTAGCCTCCGATGAAATTTGACGCCGCAATACGTAGCGATCTTCTTGCGCGCTACAAGTCAAGACTACAAGAAAGTCATAAGTCAATTCGCTCATCGTATGAGCACAACGGCGACACCAAACAACTACTGCTCGCGCGCTGCCAGTTAATTGACGAAGTCCTCTGCGCACTTTGGGCTGAACTTGGCTTTCCAGTATCTTTTGCACTGGTCGCGGTCGGTGGCTACGGACGCGGTGAGTTATGCCCGGCATCCGACATTGACTTACTGCTACTCCTGCCCAACCAGCCCAATGCCAGCCAGACTAAACGACTGGAGCAACTGGTCGGCCTGTTCTGGGATATTGGATTGGAGACGGGCCATAGCGTACGCACCATTGAGGAATGTCTGAATGAGGCTGCCGGCGACATTACAATCCAAACATCACTGATTGAAGCGCGTTTATTGACCGGCAGTAAAAAACTCTTCGATAAATTCTTGACCGGCCTGAGCACTCGCCTTGATCCGCGTGCTTTTTTTCGTGCAAAACGGATGGAGCAGGATGAGCGTCATCTTCGCTACCATGAAACACCTTACAGCCTTGAGCCAAACTGCAAGGAAAGTCCGGGTGGGCTTCGCGATTTACAAACCATTCTCTGGATCGCCCGTGCAGCAGGTTATGGTCATCATTGGCAGGATCTGGAGCGGCATGGTTTTATCACACACGAAGAGGAACAGCATCTCGAACGTTGTGAGAACTTCCTTCAACGGTTACGAGCCCAACTGCATTTTCATCTTGGGCGCCGCGAAGACCGGCTACTTTTCGACTATCAGACGGCTCTCGCACAGCAACTAGGGTTCGAGGCAACGCAAACGCGGCGAGCCAGCGAACAACTGATGCAGGAATACTACCGTACAGCAAAAACTGTCACCCAGATTAATACAATTCTATTGCAAAACATCGGCGCGATGATTTTTCCACCACCCGATCAGCCGCCCCTGCCAATTAACGAACATTTCCAAAACGCACACGAATTGCTGGATGTTATTGACGAAGACCTTTTCAACAAAACACCAAGCGCTATTCTTGAAGGTTTTTTACTATTGCAGCAACATCCCGAGTTAAAGGGGATGACAGCCAGAACACTGCGCGCGCAGTGGCGGGCCCGGGACTGGATTGATGACAGTTTTCGCCAGAACCCAGAAAACCGTGCGCGCTTCCTTGATCTTTTCAAACAGCCACGCGGCCTGATTCATGGTCTGCGCCGCATGAATCAGTTCGGCATTCTTGGCCGCTACTTGCCCAACTTTGGAAAGATCGTCGGCCAGATGCAGCATGATCTATTCCACGTATACACGGTGGATCAGCATATTCTGCAAGTGATGCGCAATTTACGTCGCTTTACGATGGATGAATTCGCCCACGAATATCCGGTATGCAGTCGACTAATCAGCGATTTTCCGCGTCCCTGGGTGCTTTATATTGCTGCACTCTTTCACGATATCGCAAAAGGACGGGGAGGAGACCACTCCCAGCTTGGAGCAGTCGATGCACAAATATTCTGTGATAGCCATAGCATTGCAACAGAAGACGCCGAACTGATTGTTTGGCTGGTTCGACAACATCTAGTGATGTCCAATGTGGCCCAAAAACAAGATATTTCCGACCCTGATGTGGTTGCTGCGTTTGCAAGCATCACCCACGATGAAAGGCATCTGACTGCGCTCTACTTATTTACCGTCGCCGACATTCGTGGCACTAGCCCGAAGGTATGGAATACCTGGAAGGGACAGTTACTCGAGCAACTGTACAGCGAAACCAGACGATTACTGTTAGCTGGAGGTGAAGTACCCTTGACACAAGGTGTTATTCAGGAGCGACAGCAGGAAGCCATGCGCCTGCTGCGCTATTTCGCCCTGTCTGACACCGTACATGAGCGACTCTGGAAACAACTCGACACCGTGTATTTTCTCCGCCACTCAGCCGAGGAAATCGCTTGGCATACGCGCGCCTTGCACTACCGAATCCACATTGATCAACCCGTCGTTAAGGCCCGCATGACGACGCAGGGTGATGGACTTGAAGTGATGGTCTATACGCTGGATCAGCCTGATTTGTTTGCGCGACTGGTCGGTTTTTTTGGACGTGCTGGTTACAACATTCTTGATGCCAAGATCCACACCACCCGCCACGGTTACGCGCTCGACAGTTTTATGCTACTTGATGTAAGCGGTCGCGATAGTGATCGTGAGATGATCAGTTATGTCGAACATGAGCTAACTGAACGACTGACCAATCAATCTCCACCTGAAATTCCCGCCAGTGGCAGAGTCTCTCGCCAAGTCAAACACTTCCCGATTCAGCCCGTAGTCAGTATCGAACCAGATGAAAAAGGCGCTGTTTTCGTGTTGTCAGTAAGCGCTGCAGATCGCCCAGGCCTCCTCTACACGGTTGCAAAAACCTTGGCCAAACATCGAGCCATCCTGCACACCGCAAAAATTGCAACGCTTGGAGAGCGAGTTGAAGACACCTTCCTGATTAGTGGCGGGGACTTACGCGAGAGTGCGAGCCGGATAAAGCTAGAAACCGAAATGCTGGAACAGCTACAGCTTTAATCTGTCACCCCGGAAACTTCAAATTACGCTCATCAAGGCCCCATGCAGCTCACTCTCCTCGTCCCTGAACTCATCTGGCCGGAACCGGACGACCGCGACACCTTTGAGGCCATTTCCTGCCCTGCACTCGATACACTGATTGCGCGTAGCCGCACGCTGCGACGCCCGCCGCAATCTCTGGAAGCTACGTTAACAGATGCTTTCGGGCTTCCGGAAAGTGCACCTTACGCAGCGTTTCGCCGGTTTGGGGAGCGATCTACGCTAGAAACACTTGCCGCTGATGCCTTCTGGGTATGCGCCGACCCGGTTCATTTGCGTTTTCAGCAGGATCGTCTGATTCTGGCAGATAGCAGCAGCTTTGGTATCGAACTTGACGAGGCTCATACACTCGTAGAAGAACTCAATCACCATTTTGCAGATATCGGCAGTTTCCAAGTTGCCACTGCTGACCGCTGGTATCTGCAGCTTTCGGCAACAACCCAACTCGGGGAATTCAACGTGCCGCCACTCTCGGCCATCGTCGGTCGTCGCGTAGAGGCGCAACTGCCTCAAAACCGGCAAACCGCCTCGCTTCGGCAGTTGCTTAACGAAGCGCAAATGTTACTGCACAGCCATCCGACCAACGCCGCTCGCGAACTTGCCGGCCGAATGCCGATCAACAGTTTGTGGCTTTGGGGGGCAGGTGCACTACCGCCACGCGTTGAGAGCCGCTTTGACGGCGTCTGGAGCACCAACCCGCTGGCACTCGGACTTGGTTATGCGGCTGGTGTCCCCATACATGGGGTACCTGCCGAGTCTGCGGCGCTGTTCAGCAAAACCGCGCCGGGCAGCCATCACCTGGTTGTCCTCGAAGATCTGTTAGGAGTCGTTCAGTATCAGGACGGCGACGCCTACCGTAACGCCCTGCTAGCACTTGAAGAACGCTGGTTCTTGCCGCTGCGCAAAGCATTGACGGTTGGAAAAATAAAATACCTGCGCCTTGAAAGCTCGACTGCCTATGGTGCGCTTGCTTGGGAGAGCCGTCGCACTGATCAGTGGAAACTGTGGCGCCGCGCCCAGCCACTCTCTATTACCGCACGGAATCTCGCCAAAGGCATAGTATGACCCAATTACACACCCGCACTGTTTCACCACATGTGCAATGGCAACTTGAGCAACAAGGACTGCATCCGTTGCTCGCTCGAATTTACGCTGCACGCGGTATCCAGACGCGCAGCGAACTCGATTACGAACTTAAATATCTGCTTGCGCCCTCGTTGCTGACCAACACCCCGCAGGCTGCAATTCTGTTGGCCGATGCTATAGAAGCTGAAGCCCGTATCCTGATCGTCGCTGACTACGACTGCGATGGCGCCACCGCTTGCGCTGTTAGTGTGCGCGCGTTGCGTTCTTTTGGCGCAACAGTCGATTATCTGGTACCAAACCGCTTCACTTACGGTTATGGTTTATCGCCGGAAATCGTTGATCTCGCCACGACCATGAGCCCGGACCTCATCGTCACCGTTGATAACGGCATCGCAAGCATCGAAGGTGTCGCTCGTGCCAATGAACTCGGCATCGCGACGCTAATCACTGACCACCACCTGCCGGCCGAAATCCTGCCGGCCGCAGAGTGTATCGTCAACCCGAACCAGCCTGGCTGCGACTTTCCGAGTAAATGCATGGCCGGCGTCGGCGTGATGTTCTATGTCATGCTCGCACTACGCGCCGAACTTCGTAAACGCGACTGGTTTTGCAACGAACGCAAAGAACCCAACCTCGCCACACTACTCGACCTAGTCGCACTAGGCACAGTTGCCGACGTCGTCAAACTGGACCGAAACAACCGTATCCTCGTCAGCCAGGGCTTGAAACGGATACGTGAAGGAAAACTGACTCCGGGGATCAAAGCCATATTCCGCGCTGCGGGGCGCAACCCGGCACAGGCATCGAGCGTCGACATGGGCTTCATAATCGGACCGCGCCTCAACGCCGCCGGTCGCCTCGCAGACATGTCGCTCGGTATCGAATGCCTGATCACCGACGACGAAGCACGTGCCATGAACATTGCGCAACAGCTTGACGCTCTCAATCGTGAGCGGCGTGAAATCGAGTCTGGCATGCAGGAACAAGCGCTAATCCACCTCGAAAAGCTCAAGACGAGCGATCTGGCTGGTATCGCATTGTTCGACACCGAATGGCATCAGGGGGTTGTCGGCATTCTCGCCTCGCGCATCAAGGAAAAACTGCACCGACCGGTATTCGCCTTCGCACGTGGCGACAACGGACAGATCAAAGGATCAGGCCGTTCAATACAAGGGCTTCACCTTCGTGATGCGCTTGATCTCATTTCCAAACGAGCACCAAATCTGCTCCTGCGCTTTGGTGGCCACGCGATGGCGGCCGGCGTAACCATGTTGGAAGTCGACTTTTTACACTTCAGAGACCTCTTTGCGCAGATCGCCGACGAACTGCTTGCACCAGCCGATCTTACACAGACACTGGAAACCGACGGTGGGCTGGAATCAGGTTATCACTCAATCAACACAGCACGCTTGCTAGAAAACGAAGTGTGGGGTCAAGGCTTTCCTGCACCGGTCTTTGAAGACGAATTCATCGTAGAGAGCCAACGTATTCTCAAAGAAAAGCACTTGAAAATGCGTCTGCGCAAAGGAGAGCAACAACTCGATGCTATCCAGTTTAATTTCAGCGATGCACCGAGCAATACGATCAGAGCAGCCTACCGACTGGGGATCAATGACTATAACGGGGTTCAAACACCGCAGCTGATGATCGAGCATATCATCAATAATTATTCGTTTTGAATTCTCCGCGGATCACGTTACCGATTGAAAAGAAATTAAGAATCAGTAATCTTCGCTTTCTAAGATGAAGGATCTGAAACGAATTTTGTAAAAGCGAAACGCCCTCATAGCTTAAATGCTATGAGGGCG
>CAJBIL010000461.1 GCA_903953145.1 uncultured beta proteobacterium | reverse complement strand
GTTGCCGTTCTCCACCAGCGCCGCAATCGTCGCCGGCTCGACGCGGATGTTGGTCAGCCGGTTGTTGTCGAATTGCAGCTCATAGGCCTCGCCCGCCGCCAGCGCCACGGTGCCCAGCTGCGCGACGATGACGCCGCTGTTGCGCACTTCCGGTGCCAGCAGGGCGATGTAGCCATTCAGTTCGGCAGTGAGGTTGCCGTCGTTCTCCACCTTGCCAGTGGCACCATTGCGCGTGAAGTTGAGCTTGCCGGCCATGAAGTCGGCGTTGCTGATGCTGTGCGTGGTGGCGGTGAGCGCACCAACATTGACGCTGGCACTGCGGCCGAAATAGATGCCGCTGCTGTTGGTCAGGAAGACCTGCCCATTGGCGTTGATGCGACCGAAGATCTGGCTGGGATTCGGGTCCAGCACGCGGTTGAGGATGGCCGCGCTGCTTGATGGTTGGATGAAATTGACGCTGGCGGCACTGCCGACGTTGAAAGTCTGCCAGTCGATGGCGGCACGCTGGCTGGTCTGCGTGATGGTGAGCGCGTTATTGACCGGCGGGGCAATGGTCGCCTGCCCGGCGACGAGTTGGCCGCCGGTGGGGAGTGCGTTCGCCGCCGGTGGATTGGGCGGTGCCGCAAAAGTCGGCGCTGGCGGGACGGCAATGAAGCCTGCCGCAGCGAGCAGCACGGCTCCCGAAGCGCGCTTGCCGCGCGCCTTGGTGATTTCGGAGACAGCCACCCAGGCGTTGGTGAATTCGTTCCAGATCAGGCGATAGGATTTGTTCATGTGCGTGCTCCGGAATGTTTAAAACGGCAAGCTGGCCGAAAGCCAGAAGCGGTTCTTGTCGTAACTGCCGTCCTGGTCATCACCAAAGCTCCGCCCTGGCACGGTGATTGGGTTAGGGTTGTCGCCGATACGGCGCGCCCAGGTGCTCTTGAGATTCAGGCCCAGCGGTGTTTGCCAGCCGAGCGACAGACCGGCACCCTTGAGGCTGTAGCTCATGGCGGCATCGTTGCTGATATGGCCGTAATCATGGAAGGCGGTAAGCATGAAGCCCTCGGGCAGCTTCCAGCGCACTTCGAGATTGGTCATTACCCCGCTGTGGCCGCCGGCCTCGCTCGACGGGTAGGCGCGTACGCCATAAGCGCCACCGAGATAGAACCGCTCGGAACTGTCGAGATCCTTGTTGGCCTTCTGGCCGGAGAGCAGGCCGTAAAAGGAAAGGTCGTTGGTGATCACCTGCTGACGTGACAGGCTGTAGCGCAGCTTGCTGAAACGGCCGTCGAGCTGCGCGTTCTCGCTGATGTTCAAGGTGCCCAGATCCTGACGGCCTTCTACCCAGGCCAGGCTGGCGCTGTTGGCACCGCCCCCGCCCCAGTTGTCGAACAGGTTGCCGTTCAGAGTGACGGTGAAGCTGTCGATCTCGTAGCGACTGCTGGTGACACTGCTGAATTCGTTGTCGTAGCGCTTCTCGTCGTAGTTGAGGTTGAGATAGAGGTTCGCCAGGCGCGAGCGGATGATCGGGTAGCTGGCCTCCAGCCCGACGGTCGTTGAAGAGCCTTTGTCGGTATCCGGGTCGAAGGTGAGCAGTCGGTAGTCGAGTGCGGAGGTGTTGAGCCCGACACGCCAGCCATCGTTACCGACGGGCAGGCTATAGCCGAGGCGCAGGTAGTCGCTGCCCCGGGTATGGGTCAGGTTCGAGGAGATAAGGTCGCCAAAACCGAAGGGGCTGGTGAGGTTGAGGTTGGCGGTGAGGCGGTTTTCACCCGTCGAACGCGAGCCGGTGTTGTCGATGCCGACTTCGCCGACGAAGAGCGGTTCATCGGCCAGCTTGAGGATGAGGTCGGTTTCACGCTCGGAAGTACCGGCGACCAGGCTGCCGGCAACGGCAACGCCGGGCAGGTCGTCGGCGAGCAGCAGGGAGCGATCCAGCGTGTCGGCGTTGAGGGGCGCACCACTTGCTTGCTGGGCCGCAAAGATACTTTCGACCTGAGCGGGGGCAACACGCTTTGGCAAGCTGCCTTCGATCTTGAGCTTGCCAAAGACGGCTTCGACGATCTGGATGGTGACGCTGCCGTCCTTGATGTCCTGCTGCGGCAGGTAGGCATTCACCACCCAGCCGGCGGCGCGATAGGCTTCGGCGACGGCAGCAGCGGCCGCATTGAGTTGGGCAAAATCAAGCGGGCGGTTCAAATACTCGGCGACGACGGGTACCAGTTGCTCGGCGCTCATCAGGGTGTTGCCGGCAAAGCGGAATTGCTTGACGGTGACGACGACGCCCGTAGCGGGTTTCATGGCGGCCGGTACGGCAGGCTTGTCCGGGGCGATGCGCTTTGGCATCTGTTGCTGCCGCTCACGCTCGATCTGCTGTTGCAGGGCACCGGCGTCGGGGAGGGTTTGGGCCATGCCGTGCGGGGCGACGAGCCCCAGGGCACAGACGGCGAGAATGGATGAGGGGTGGATGTGCTTAGACATGTTTAGGTCTCATGAAAAATGACGGATTTCGAGCGACACGCAGAGTTGATAGCCCTGGCCACGAATGCATTTGATGGTGGGTGCGGGAGCGCCGGCCTGCGTGAGCTTCTTGCGCAGGCGCACGAGTTGCACGTCGAGAGCGCGCTTGCCGGCCGCATCGGCGCTCTTTCCGACGTGCTCCAGCATGCGAGGGGTGTCAAGACGCTGGTCAGTACCGGCTGCCAGCGCCTTGAGTAGCAGGCATTCGGGATCGGAAACGTCAACCAAGCCTTGCGGGCCACCCAGTTGCAGGGTGCGCAGGTTGAGAGTCAGGCTGGCGGGGAGTGTGGCAACAGTCATATAGCGTTCGCTTTTCGAGAATGCCGCGATGATGGCAAACTCGAAAAAACGAAAACTACGAAATACTTCCTACACCTACCGATTACTACGGATTGCTACGCTTTGCTACGTGCCGGGGGGGGGTGGTGTCAATGCCGACACATAACTGGTAGCCGCTGCCGCGAATGGATTTGAGGCTGGGCTCGGTTGCGCCAGCATCGGCCAGCTTTTTTCGTAGCCGCACGAACTGGACCGTGAGGGCGCGTTTCTCGTTGTCCTCGACGTTCTTGCCCAAAATATCAAGCAGCTGCCAAATTTCCAATCGCCGGTCTTTGGCTCGATTGAGAGCGGTCAGCAATTGATACTCGTGGTCG
>CAJBIL010000460.1 GCA_903953145.1 uncultured beta proteobacterium | reverse complement strand
GAGCATGATATTCATGATGCCGATGCCGCCAACAAGCAGTGACACCGAGGCAATCGCACCGAGTAAAAGCGACATCACACGCGTTGTTTCTGCTGCGGAATCCGCGGCAGCGGCTAGGTTGCGCATGTAGAAATCGTTATCCACGCCCTCGCGAATCCGGTGCCGCTGGCGAAGCAGGGCAGTCATTGACTTTTCAACAACCGGCATGGCTTCCGCAGAGTTAGCCTGGACCATGATCATGCGTACCGAGCCTTGAAACGGCGTGCCAAATACTTTGCGCTGTGCGGTGGTCAGCGGAATGATCACGGTGTCGTCCTGATCACGCCCGTCAAGGTTTTGTCCCTTGCTGCCGAGCACGCCAATAATGGCAAACGGGCTTTGCCGGATGCGGATTGTCTTGCCGACCGGGTCATCCGCACCGAACAGGTTCTCAGCCGTGGTTTTACCGATCAGTGCGACGCGGGTTGCCGAGCGTACATCGGAGTCACTGAAAGCATAGCCGCTAACGATATTCCAAGAGCGGGCATCAAGATAAGCGGGGGTGGTACCAACAACCGTTGCGCTCCAGTTGTTTGAGCCATAGACGAGTTGCTGGGTGCCCTGATGAACTGGCGCTGTGTTGGCTACGCCGTCAAGTTCGCCGATGGCTTCGGCATCAGCTACATTGAGGGAAGGACCGCCGCCACTACCGCTGCGCACACCGGATGCACTCGTCGAGCCGGCAATCACGATATAAAGGTTACTGCCCATCGTGCTGATCGTTTGCGCCACCGCGTATTGCGCGCCTTGACCAATGGCCAGCATCAACACCACTGACCCAACGCCAATTACCATACCCAGCATGGTCAATGCGGTGCGCAAGCGATTTGCCCCCATTGCCAGCCAGGCTTCGCCGAACATGGCTTTCAGCATGTGGTAGTCGCTCGCGATTGGGATGTGATCGCTTCTGTCAGGAGGTCGCTGACGATATGACCATCCAGAAATCGTACCTGGCGCTTGGCATGAGCCGCAATATCCGGTTCATGGGTAACCAGAACAATGGTGATGCCCTCCTGGTTAAGCGCTGTAAAGAGGGCCATGATTTCTTCGCTTATCTGGCTGTCCAGATTGCCGGTTGGTTCATCGGCGAGGATAAGCTGTGGCGAATTGACCAGGGCGCGAGCAATTGCAACGCGCTGCTGCTGCCCCCCGGAAATGCGGCTTGGCAGTGATTTCGCGTATTTCTCCAAGCCTACCTTGGCCAGCATTTCTCCAGCTTTGGTACGGCGTTCTTCACGCTCGGTTCCTGCATAAACCAGCGGTAACGCTACATTGTCTTCCAGACTCATCCTCGGCAGCAGGTTGAAGCCTTGAAAAACAAAGCCGATGGTTCGATTGCGCAACAGGGCAAGTTCATCGCTCGGCATGTGTGCGACATTGCGATCCACGAGGAAATAATCACCAATGCTTGGGGTATCCAGGCAACCAAGCAGGTTCATGAAAGTCGATTTTCCCGAGCCGGAAGGCCCCATGATGGCGACAAACTCACCGGGTTCTATGACCAGGTTGACGCCCTTGAGTGCCGGGAAGAGGCCAGCCGCTGTTGTGTATGATTTGCCGAGACCGACGGCGCGGATAACCGCAGCAGTCATCAGAACATCCTCATGCCCACGCTGCTTGGTTTGCCGGTGATGTTAGGGGTGTTCTCACCAGCGACCACTTTGTCGCCAGGCTTAAGGTCACCGCCTACAACTTCGGTATTGCGATTGTCGGTAATGCCGAGTTGAATGCTGCGCGGTTTTAACGCATCACCTTCGATGACGTAGACCGTTCCACTGGCTGCGTCACGTTTTTTGCCTTTGCTTTTTGTGCCGCCGGGTTCCTGTGTCTTGGTCTTTGCATCCGGTTTTTGGTCAGCACCCGATGGCTCTGAAGATTTTGCCGGTTCGCTGGCTTTTGTTACTTCTTCCGGTTTGAAACGCAGCGCAGCATTTGGCACGAGCAGGACATCCTTGCGATTCTGTACCGCGATATTTACGTAAGCGGTCATGCCCGGCAGAAGGATTTGCTCTGGGTTTGTTAGTGAAACGCGAACATTGTAGGTGACGACGTTTTGTTGGTTGGTCGGGTTCAGGCGAATCTGCTGCACTTCGCCCTGAAAGCTGCGGTTCGGGAAGGCATCAACCGTAAACCGAACCTTCTGCCCCTCCTTGATATTGCCAATGTCAGCTTCGGCAAAGCTTGAGTCGATGCGCATCTCCGAGAGATCCTGCGCAATCTTGATCAGCACCGGTGTTTGCAGACTGGCGGCAACTGTTTGCCCGAGGTCAACCACCCGGTCAACGACAATCCCGGAGACCGGTGAACGGATCGTGGTGTAGGCCAGATTGACGCGATCCTTGTCAGCCGCAGCTTTTGCTTGTTCGATCAGCGCCTCGGAAGATTTGCGCGCTTGAACCGCCTGATCAAGCTCCTGACGTGAGACGTACTCCTGAGCAAATAACGACTTCATGCGTGCTTCGTTGGCGCGGGCAAGTTCCAGCGAGGCGGAAACATTTACGACGTTGGCCGCCGTCTGACGGGCTTGTGCCGCGAGCAGTGCGCTATCGAGTTCAAGCAGTGGCTGGCCTTTTTCCACCTTGTCATTGAAGTCAACATAGAGCTTAGTCACCGTCCCCGAAACCTGGGTTCCAACGCTGACCAGCACCACCGGATTTAATGTGCCATTGGCCGAGACGGTTTGGGTCAAATCACCATTTTCAACCGTTTGCAACTTATAGCGAAGTGCTGGTGAGAGTGCTGAATTGTTGCGGTAAATAACCACGCCAGCAACAACCAGCGCGAGTATTGTCAGAAAGAGGAATGATCGCTTGAGCGAGATTTTCATGGGGATTTTTTTCCTGCGGTTGGTGCTTGCAGTAAGCCGCTGTCGAGCGCTCCAATTGACTGAGCGAGGGTTGCGCGATAGACATGCCAGTCAAGGGTGGCCTGCACGCGCTGTTGTCGTGCGCTAGCCAGCGCTGTTTGTGCGTTGAGAACATCAAGAATATTGCCGACGCCAGCCTTGTAGCGGCCAAGCGCGACGCGTGCTGATTGCTCGGCGCTGTTGAACAGATCGATTGTTGTCCTGATCGATTGGCCAGCGGTGGTCAGGCTCTGGTAAGCCTTCCATACGTCTAGTGCCACCTGTAAGCGAACACGATCTCTCTGTGCAGCTTTTGACTCGGCCAGCGCTTCGGCATTACGAACTTTGTAGGTAGTCGAGAAGCCGGAAAAAACGGGTAGAGAAAGCGTCAGGCCAATTGAGTTGCTGTTATTAGAAACGCTACCGGTTTCCTGCCAGGTCGGGCCTGCACCGAGCGAGAGTGTGGGTAGGCCCGTAGCGCGCGCGTAATCGACGTTCGACTGTGCGGCTTTGACTTGAGCTTCAGCCGATTTTAAGTCGGGGCGGCGCTGGCGTGCGGTTTCAATAAGCGCGTCGACATTCTGTTCGAAGGCGGCATCCGGGGTGATCGCCGGAATATCAGCCAGGATCAGGGGTTGGTTGGCATCGAGTCCCATTACATTAGCCAGCGTGCCGAGTGAATTACGCACTTCACCTTCGGCCTTGATACGGTTCAAGGTTGCCTGCGACCAAGCCGTTTGTGCCTGTAGACGGTCGGCTGGCGTACCTGAACCGACCGTGTAGCGGACTTCGGCAGCAGACAAACTTTCGCGACTTGCTTTTTCGGACTCCTGCGCGGCACTCAATAAAGCCCGTGTAGCTTGCGCAGCGTAGTAAGACTGCAACGCTGAGAGAAAAACAGTTTGTACTGTGGCGTCCAGCGTTGCCGAGGCAGCTTCTAGTAATTGCCGGGCGCTTTCAAGGTTGGCGGCACGTGCGCCAAAATCAAAAAGTAGCCAGGACAACGTCAGAGAGGCGCTACGCTGTTGTGTGTCTATTGAATTACTACTTAGCTGGCTTCTCGCCAGCTTGCCATCCAGGCTTGGTAAATAAGCAGCTTGAGCAACCCCCAGCAGTGCGGCTTGTGCCCGGGCATTCGCCCATAGCTCTCGGGTTTGCGGATTTTTGCATAAAGCCAGATCAACGGCATCAATTACACCGATCGGTGTGCCGGCAAGCAGAGCGCCGCAGGGTCTGGCGGGAACTTCCGGGTTACTGCTATCAAACGTCGGGCGTGG
>CAJBIL010000459.1 GCA_903953145.1 uncultured beta proteobacterium | reverse complement strand
GGCGTCGGACAAAACAACGATCCGGAATGCGTGGTTCAGTGATCCAAACAAAGCGCCATGAGTAACTTTTGAACCAGGCACAACTCTATTTTCTGGCCGGCACGCTACTCCTGCCGGCGTTGCTCATCGTCCTGCACACGGTTCGCACGCGCATTACGCTGGGGCCGTTTTTCGGCGTGGCCGGTGTCTACAGCCTGATGCTCTGGCAGCTACTGCAAACCGGCTGGTGGGTCAGCTTTGGCAATCTGCATTTCAACACGGCACTCACCCTGTTCATTCCGCCGCTGGTTCTCGGCTTTTTACTGATTTTTGCGCTGGACGGGCTGCGCACAGCGCGTGCCTACATGCTGATGGTGCTCACCACATCGGCAGGTGCATGGCTGTTTTCCGTCTTCCGGGAAAACCTCGCACAACAAGTGCCACTGCCTTACCTGATCGTCCTCTCGAACCGGGAACATCTCGCCATCATTCTCGGCCTGCTACTCGCACAAATGAGCGGCATGATGACCTACACCCTGGCCAAGGAAAAAGCCTCATGGCTTGCCCTGCCAGGCGGGCAGGCGGCGGGCGTCCTACTCTGGCTGGCCTTTTACTCGCTGCTTGAATTCGATTTCATGATGGGCATGGCGAATCTGAGCAACGAATGGCCGGTATTTCTGGTGGCTACCCTGCCCTCGCTCGTCCTGCTGGCGATCTACGGCTTATTCGCCAATCACTACGGGCTCTTCATGCCGGTCAGAGCCTGGCGACACCTTTTCTCATTCTGGCGGGAGGCGCAATCAGAGACACAAAGCGCACAAACCGGCGACGTGATTGTTAATCGGGACCATGTCATCTCCGAACTGAAACTGCTCAACCGGCAACTTGCCGATAGCGGCCTGGTGATGGAAACCCACATGCGCGAAGCCGCCTACGGCATCATCATCACCGACGACAAAGGGCGCATACGCCGAACCAACAAGCCCGCCTGCGAACTGCTGGCAACCCCCGTGCTTGAGGGGCTCAATGCACAGCAAGCATTGGCCGGACGACTGAAAAACGTCGGCACACTCAATGCCCTGGTAGCGGCCGGCCAAGGCGAACGCCACCTTGCCAGCGACGAAGATGCGCAAGAAATGTGGGTTGAAATCCAGGCCACTCGCCTCAAGGGAGAGCGCCAGAATGCCGGCTACTACCTGATTCTCAAAGACATCACCGCCACCGTCGCCAAAGAACGCCGCCAACTTGTCTCCAGCCGTGTTCGTGACCTGCACCAGACAGGCCGTGTGCTGGCACACGACTTTTCCAACCTGCTGATTGGTGCTCAGGCACAACTCAGCCAGTTGAAAAGCAGTGTCGCTGACCAGGAAAGCCAGCAATCGCTGATCGCCATTGAGTCCGCACTACAGCGCGCCAGGGAGATGTTGCAGCAACTCGGCACCGGTAATCAATTCGGCACACCCAAGCTAAGCAACCTCGATCTTGGCCTGCTGATTCAAGAGTCAGCGGCCATCGTCCGCGCCACCGCACAGGAAGCCGGTGTCGCCATCAAACTGACAGCCCCTGTCGGATTCCGCGTCGAGGCTGACGCCAGCCAGATGATCCGGGTATTTACCAACCTGATCCGCAACGCCATCCGTGCCAGCCAGGCGAAGAACAGCATTTCCATTAGTCTCAGCCGCAGCGGCCGGGGGCTCGAAGTCAGTATCGTTGACGAAGGCCGGGGGATGACCGCAGCTCAGCTTGGCATGGCTTTCGACCCCGGCTTCTCGACCAAGGATGGCGGGCAAGGTGGCCTTGGCCTGGCGATCAGCTACCTGATCACCGAAGCGCATGGCGGGCACCTCGAACTCCATGCCAATGCCGATGGACGCGGCCTGTGCGCCATCGTCCGGCTCCCCGAAGCGCTCCAGACCAACCCCAATGAACCTGCTTACGACAAACTGGCCGGGCGATCCGTCATTCTCGCCATGCCCGAAACAGACGCCGCTGCCGCTGCAACCCTCGCAGACAAACTTCAGCGCGATGGCTGCCGTCAGGTTGCCGAAGTTTACACACCGGAAGAGTTGAACGCCCTGCTGGCAGAAGAGCCCGACTGGCAAACATTATTGGTTGCCCCCGAATTTCCGTTTGATGCGCAAACGCTGCAACTCCCGGCAGCACTCGACATCCGCTTCCTGCAAACCACCATCCCGTCAACGACCTATATTCACCCGCACACTCACCCCTAAAACTGACTACGCTGACTACGGATCACAACCATGGCAGAAAATCCGCTCTCCATTCTTTTTGTAGACGACCACAATCTGGTCGCTTCCGGCATTTCCGGCCTGCTACGCGCACAGGCGCACAACGTCATCACCGTCAAAAACCTGACCGATGCCCGCAGCGCACTGGAAAAAAACAGCTACGACCTCCTCCTGCTAGACATCAACCTTGGCCACGAAAATGGCCTCTCTCTGCTCGAAACCCCCACCCCCGGCTGCCCGCCGCGAGTCATTCTGCTGTCGGGAATCAGCGAACAGGAATTCATCTTCAAAGGCTTCCACCTCGGCGCCTTTGGTTTTATTCCCAAAAGCATCGAGCCTGAAGAACTCATGTCAGCGATCAGCACCATGCTCACCCATCCGCCACTGCCCGAGGCCGGCTGGATGTGGGATACGCAGAAAAAAGCCGTACTCAGCGCACTCCTCTGTTTTCCCAGAGAAACCATCCTCACCCACAAGGAACGCGAAGTCTTCATGCACATGCGCGAGGGCAACCTCGACAAACAGATCGCCGACATCATGGGCTTGAGCATTCACACCGTTCGCGTGCACATACGTGCGATCAAGCGCAAACGAGGGCATAATCGCCGGCTTGAACAGGTCTATTGAAGAGGCGCTCATGCAAACGACAGAATATTTCACCAAACATACAAACCCGCACAGCCGCAAATCAAGCGGGTTTACGCTCATTGAAATCATGATCGTCATGGTCATCATCGCCATGCTGGCCGCCCTGGTCGGGCCGCGCGTCATGGGTGCGCTGAGCAGTTCCAAGATCAAGGCCACCAAGATCCAGCTTGAAACACTATCCGCCTCGGTTGAAGCATTCAACCTCGATACCGGGCGCTTCCCCACCCAGCTTGAAGGCCTGCAAGTGCTGGTTGAAAACCCCGAAAAAACACCGATCAAAAACTGGCGCGGCCCCTACCTCAAAAAGAACAAGGTACCCGGCGACGAATGGGGCAATCCCTTTGTCTACGAAATCCCCAGCAAGCATAAAATGCCCTTTGACATCTACTCACTTGGTGCCGACGGCAAAATTGGCGGGACAGGCGACGACGCAGAACTCGGCAACTGGGACTAAACACAAGGTATGACAGCCGTAAAATCAGCCCCGGGCAGCCTCGGGGCGCTTCTCCTTGAGCGCGGCGTGCTCGATGCCGGCGGCTTGAAGCGGATAGAAGAAATCCGCGCCAACTCCCCGCAGCGCCTGTCCAGCCTGATTGTCGACATGGGCCTCCTGTCGTGGGACGCCCTCTATGCCATCTTTGCCGACGTCACCGGCATCCCGCTCTGGGACGGCGAAGGTGAGCCTTTCATCGACGAAGGCTTCCCTGAAGGCTTTCTCGACTACAACCGCATCCTCCCCGTTCAGCGCGCAGACGGCCCGTGCTTCGTCCTCGAAGACCCGGAAGATGACGGCCTGATCGACATGCTTCAACGGCTGCGCCCGGAAGTACCACTCGCCCTCTCGACACCACAAAAAATAAAGCCGGCGCTCGCCGCTTTGTTCGGGCAAAACAACGACGAAGCTGAAGAAGCCCGCGGCCTCGGGGCGGATGACATCAGCCACCTCAAGGACCTCGCGCTCGAAGCCCCCATCATCCGCCAAGTGGGCGACATGATCACCGCCGGCGTCGAAATGCGCGCCTCCGACATCCACCTCGAACCCGGCAAACACGGCATCGACCTGCGCTACCGCGTTGACGGCGTGCTGCACGCCCGCCCCGCCCCATCGACGCAAGACTTCCCGGCGGTTTCTTCCCGCCTGAAGATTCTTGCCAATCTCGACATCGCCGAACGGCGACTGCCGCAGGATGGCCGCATCCGCCTGCGCACCGCCGGGCGCGACGTCGACATCCGCGTCAGCACCCTCCCCACCCCGCACGGTGAAGACATCGTACTGCGCCTGCTCGACCAGAAAACACAAGCACTTTCCCTGCAATCGACCGGGCTCACACCTCGCATTGTCGAGCGCTACAAAGAAAACCTGCAACGCAGCAACGGCCTGATTCTCGTTACCGGCCCGACCGGCTCCGGAAAATCAACCACGCTCTACTCCGGCCTCACCGAAATCATTGACGGCACGCGCAAGATCATCACCGTTGAAGACCCGGTCGAATACGAAATCCCCGGCATCACGCAGATTCAAGTGAACGAAGGTGCCGGACTCACGTTTTCGACCGTACTGCGCTCCATCCTTCGCCACGACCCGGACGTCATCTTCATCGGCGAAATCCGTGACCGCGAAACCGCCGAAATCGCCGTGCAGGCATCACTGACCGGCCACCTCGTGCTCTCAACTATCCACACCAACAGCGCCACAGGTGCCATTGGCCGCTTCCTCGACATGGGCGTGGCCGACTATCTGCTCTCCTCCAGCCTCGTCGCCATCAGCGCCCAGCGCCTGCTGCGCCGCCTGTGTGAAGACTGCCGCCAGCTCGAACTGCCCGATGCAGCCACCGTCGAACGTTTCGGTCTTGACCCGGCTCAACCGCTTTACCAGGCAAAAGGCTGCCCGAAATGCGGCCGTACCGGCTATCGCGGCCGCCTGCCGATTGGCGAAATGCTCGAAATGACCACGGAGCTGCGCCAGCAAATCCTGCACGACCCGTCAACCGGTGCCCTCAACGCCGCCGCCCATGCCGGCCACTTCAGGACCATGATCGACGACGGCCTTGATCGTGTACGCGCCGGCCTCACCACCATTGAAGAAGTCCTGCGGGTCGCCGGCTAATGCCCGAGTATCAATACACCGCACTTTCGCGGCAGGGCGTCGAAGTCAGCGGATCAGAGCAAGCCGACTCCATCGACGCCCTCACCCGGCAGCTCAAGAAGCAGCAAATCACGCTCCTCAAGGCGCGGGAACGTAAAACCAGGAAAATCCCCTTTGCCGTTATCCAGGGCTTCCTCGCCGAACTCTCGCCGCTCTCCAACAACGGCATTGCCATCGACCGCGCACTACAAATCGTCGGCGAGGACAGCATCGACCCCAAAATTGGCGAACTCGCCGGGCAACTGCGCAAAGGCATCAAGCGCGGCGAATCACTTTCGCAGGCACTGAGCCAGTCCGGTCGCTTCGACACCTTGCTGGTCGCCCTCGTCAAAGTCGGCGAAACCAGCGGCGAATTACCGCGCGTCCTCGCCATCCTCGAAACCTACTATCAGGAAGCCCGCCAGACCCGGCGCGACCTGATCGCCGCGCTCGCCTACCCGGCCATCCTCGCGCTGGTCAGCCTGCTTTCGATCATCGGCCTCGCCCTCTTTGTCGTCCCCGTATTCCGCGACATTTTTGACGAGAAAGCACAGGAAACCCTCCCCCTCGGCACCAAAATGCTCTTTGCCGGCAGCGAATTCCTCATCAACTACGGCGTATTTCTGGCCCTTGGCCTGATCGGCCTGAGCTTCGCCTTTTCGCTCACCGTCCAGCATCACGACGGCGCCAACCGGCTATGGCACCGCTTCCTGCTGAATGCCCCCCTGATTGGCCAGATTCGCAGCCGCTTTGAAGGATTCAAGCTCGCCAAAGCGCTCTCGATCATGATGGAGCGTGGCGTACCACTCGTTCAGGCCGCCGAAATTGCCCAGCCGCTGCTCGCCAACCGCATCCAGCGCGAAGGCTTTGCCGCCTGCGCCCAGGCGCTACGCAAAGGCGAACCGATCCCCCAGGCCATCGCCCGCATCCCCGGCCTGCCCGTCCAGTTTCATCGCTACATCAAACTCGGCAACGAAACCGGCACCCTCGGCCAAAATCTGGGCAAAGCCGCCGAAATAATGCGCGATGACTTCAAAAACCGCCTCAAATCACTGATCGCCATTCTCGACCCGCTGATCATCATCACCATGGGCGGTGTCGTCGCCTTCATGGTCATCTCCATCCTGCTTGCCGTATTCAGCCTCTCCGATGTCCGTTGATGCCCAGCGCTGGTTTCATCGCACCGCCCGCAACCGGCAAAAAAACGGCTTCACCCTGATCGAAATCCTCGTTGTCCTCGTCATCAGCGTCGGCCTCGTCATCACCATGGCGCTATTATTTCGCACCGTCGCCCAAACCGCCCTCCTTCTGCGCGGCAGCAACGACGAATGGACGCTCCAGAACAAGCTGCGCGAACAACTGCGCCACCTCCTCATTCTGCCCGGAGAACCCGCGCTCGCGGGCGACCAGAAAGAAATCATTTTCACGACCTGGAAAAGCCAGCGCGACAACCACAGCGGCAAACCCGTGATCGCCCAATACCGCTATGAAGTCAGTGAACGCGTTGTTTTTTACCGGGAAATGGACTTACCCGCCTGGTGGGCCAAGCCCCCGAAGTTTGCAGAAATCCGCTTCTTGCTGGCGCAAGCCCCTGAGACCCGCGTCGCCAAAGGCATCGAAGACCTTCAACTCCTGTACGTCGCCCCCGAAGCCACCGAACTCAGCCTCGCCAACCTGCAAGTCAGCTGGCAGAAGCCTGAGATACCGCGCATCATGCAACTCAACTTCACCCGCGCCGCCCGCCCCTACAGCCTCTATCTCGAAACCAGAGGGCTGGCTGCGCAGACGGCGAACAAATAGGGACCCCTTCGACAAGCTCAGGACACACGAACTTCAGCCGCCATCCCCAATCCGCAATAACGCCAGTACCGGCACGACGGTATAATTCCCGCCAATGAAATCTGCAACCAACCGCCGGCTGGCGGGTGCGCTGGCCATTTCCGTCGTACTGCACCTTCTGGCCATCTTCCCGCTACGCCTGCCCATCGACGACAGTGCCGACACCCTGCAAATTCAGGTGCAGGCGACCCTCTCGCGCACACCGCCGGTGGCAGAACCACCCAATAAGCCCACTCCGCCCAAAAAGAAACAAGCGCCAACGCCACCGGCCAAACGACTCACCAGCGACCGGGGCACTGGCCGGCCGGTAGCGCCGGAGCCCACAGCAATGCCGGCAGCGGCTGAAGAAAACAAGACCGAACCCGCAGAAGCACTCGTTCTCGAACAACCCCTGCTCCCCGAATACCCGGCCGACGCCCTCGCCCAAGGGCTCGAAAGCTGCGTCCTCGCCAGTGTCAAAGTCAATGCCGCCGGCGAAGTAGAAAGCGTAGAGATACTCGCCACCGACCACCCCGGTGTTTTTGACCAATCCGTCATCGACGCCCAAAAATCAGCCCGCTACGCCCCCGCTCGCCAGGGCAACCAGACCATCCCATCACGGGTGCTTGCCGTCGCCGCCTTCGTCATACAGCCCGGCAAACAACTCGACTGCCCGCTCAAATTCGCCAGCCAGGCCGAAAAACTTATCCGGGGCAACGCACCATGATTCGCCCGCCCCAGCGCGGCTTCATCCTGATTTACGTCGTGGCCATGGTCGCCGCCCTGGCCACCATCGTATTTCAGGTCAGCCAACTCAGAAATGCCGTACCAAGGCAGACCGAAAAGCAACTTGGCCGCGCCCTCGAAGGCCAGGAAATCCAGCAGTTCGAAGAATTCATCACCAACAGCCTCAACGAACATCAAGTCCCCATCGACCCCCGCTACCTCGCCTATCGCGAACTCCAGGAAACCGACCCAAGCCGCCTTGGCGACATGGAAGACGCCCTCGCGCAGCTCAAAGCCATGCTTGCCGAATTCAACTTCAACATCGACGGGCGCGACAAGAAAAAAGACAGCAAGACCGGCAACAACACCCCAGGCAGCGAATACGGGCACGACGGCAACAGCAACCTCTTCAACCCGACGAACAAACCCTACAACATCAAACTGGGCGAACGCCAGTACCGCATTACCGTGCGACCGGCCAATGCACGCCCGAACCTCAACAGCATTGCCTATGCCCCGCTCTGGCGCTACCTCGCACTACTCCTCAAAGCCGAACCGGGCACCGCGCAAAAAATAGCCGCCAACATCATCGACTGGCGTGACCCCGATGATTTCCGGACAGAAGGGATAGGCGCCGAGAGCGAAACCTACCAGGCCCTCGGCTACACCACGCGCAACGCCGCCATTCACCAATGGCAAGAACTCGCCTACATCAAAGACATCACACCAGCCACCCTGCAAGTCATCCGCGAAGCCTTCTACCTCGCGCCGGCAAATGCACCGGCCGGCGTACTACCCGACTACATAGCCCCCGCCGCACTGGCTGCACTGGCTGACCTGAAACCCGAAGTCATCCGCGCTCTGCTTGATGAATACGGTCGCCAACTCGACCCCACCAAACCGCCGCCCACTACCGGCAGCAGCGGTGGCAACATTGAGCTTCTCTTTGGCCAGGACGCCGCCCGCTTCGACCAGGCGATCAACTGGC
>CAJBIL010000458.1 GCA_903953145.1 uncultured beta proteobacterium | reverse complement strand
TCAACCCAGAAACGGCGGTACTGCAGATTCGGGAGGAAGCGGCGCTTCGTTCTATTGTTGGCATGGGAAACATTGTTCCCTACCATCGGGCCCTTACCCGTTACTTGGCAGACACGCGCCATGATTGTTGCTCCAGTTGATCTTGGGAAGAAAGGCGGCGATTTTAGCCTAAAGACGCCATGTAGTTCAAGCATTTTTTACGAAACAGCGTATATCAATCGCTACAACAAGCCCCGCTCGGCAAAAGACAGCGGCTGCGCCTGCCCTGCCACAATGAAGTGGTCAAGCACCCGCACATCGATCAAAGCCAGTGCTTGCTTGAGTTCTTGCGTAAGCAACTCGTCGGCACGCGACGGTTCGGAAACCCCTGAAGGGTGGTTGTGCGCCAGCACCACCGCAGACGCATTATGCATCAAAGCCTTCTTGACGACTTCACGCGGATAGACCGATGTTTGCGTTAACGTTCCCGAGAAAAGAATTTCAGCAGCGATCATCCGGTTTTGTGCATTGAGCCAGAGTGCGAAAAAGACTTCATTTGGCAAACCGGCCAGATGCAACCGTAAATAATCGCGTACAGCACCGGGCGAAGCAAATGCATCGCCTTGCGTCATTTCCTCGGCGAGCGCACGGCGTGACATTTCGAGCACTGCTTGCAATTGTGCATATTTGGCAGGCCCCATGCCATGCACTGCCGAGAAGTCAGCCTGGCTAGCGGCGAACATTCGATTCAAACCACCAAAACGCCCGATTAATTCACGCGCCAGATCCACCGCACTTTTCCCCTTGACGCCAACGCGCAGAAAAATTGCCAGCAACTCGGCATCGGACAATGCAGCAGCACCCTGCATCAGCAAACGCTCACGCGGACGCTCATCCTCGGGCCAGTCGGTAATCGCCATTTTGCAATCTCAAGTAGAATATCCGGTCAGACATTCTAACCAAGCTATCGAGCCAAGCGTATGGAATTAAAGGGAAAACATATTGTCCTCGGGGTCACCGGCGGGATCGCCGCCTACAAAGCCGCCGAACTTGTCCGCCTGCTGATCAAGCAGGGCGCCACTGTACAGGTAGCGATGACCGAATCTGCCACACATTTTGTCACCCCCGTTACTTTTCAGGCCCTTTCCGGCAAGACCGTATTTACCGACCAATGGGACGCGCGCATCACCAACAACATGGCGCACATTGATCTCTCGCGGGAAGCCGATGCCCTGCTCATCGCGCCAGCTTCAGCAGATTTTCTCGCCAAGGTCGCACAGGGCCTCGCTGACGACCTCCTAAGCACACTAGTGCTGGCGCGCGACTGCCCGCTACTTGTCGCTCCGGCAATGAATCGTCAGATGTGGGACAACCCAGCCACGCAACGCAACGCCGCCACACTGCGCACGGATGGTATTAAGATCCTTGGTCCGGGCTGTGGCGATCAGGCCTGCGGCGAAACCGGCCTCGGACGGATGATCGAACCGGAGGAAATCGTTGCCGAACTGATTGCACACTTTCAACCCAAACTGCTCACCGGCAAGCGCATGCTGATTACCGCCGGCCCGACCTTTGAGGCCATCGACCCTGTACGCGGCATCACCAACCTATCAACTGGCAAGATGGGCTATGCCATTGCACGTGCGGCACGCGAAGCCGGCGCGGCAGTCACACTCGTTTCCGGCCCGGTCGCACTACCCTGCCCACAAGGCGTCACACGCATCAGCGTCAGCAGCGCCTTACAAATGTGCGAAGCCGTCCATAATCATGTGGGAAATAATGATACTTTCGTTGCAGTAGCGGCAGTCGCCGACTACCGCCCAATCCGAACGTCTGCCCAGAAGATCAAGAAAGATGGCAGCGCGCCGCAAGCCATCGAACTCGTACTCAACCCGGACATCCTCGCCGAAGTCGCAGCCTTGCCACAGCCGCCGCTCTGTGTCGGTTTCGCAGCTGAAAGCGAGAATCTGCACGAATATGCCGAGAAGAAACGACGCGCAAAAAAAATCCCGTTGATTGTTGGCAACCTGATTCAGCAAGGCTTTGGCGGCGACACCAACACGCTGATTTTATTCGACGACGATGGACAGCATCCACTACCGCCAGCCCCGAAAATTGAACTCGCGCGCCAGCTTGTGGCGCGCATCGCCACCCTGCTGGAGAAACGCTAATGCACCGTATCGACGTCCGCATCCTAGACTCGCGCCTGAGAGAGACACCACCGCACTATGCCACGCCAGGCTCGGCCGGTCTCGACCTGCGTGCGTGCATTGAGGCACCGCTTAAGATTCATCCCGGCGACACCATGCTGATTCCCACGGGTATCGCCATTCACCTCGCGGACCCCGGTCTGGCAGCGATGATCCTTCCACGCTCAGGTCTGGGACATAAATACGGCATCGTGCTCGGTAATCTGGTTGGTCTGATCGACTCCGACTATCAGGGCGAGATCATGGTATCGACCTGGAATCGCGGCAAGGAAAGCTTCACACTCAACCCACTCGATAGATTGGCACAACTGGTTGTCGTTCCGGTCATGCAGGTTGCATTCAACGTAGTTGATCAGTTTGACGCAAGCAGCCGTGGTGAAGGTGGTTTCGGCAGCACCGGCAAGTCCTGAGCATGGCCAAAGCATTTGCCTGGTTGAAGCTGAGAGTTGTTTTTGCTGTAGCACTTGCCACGGTAAAACTCGCACACGGGGACGAGGCCGAGGAAATGCGCCGCGCAGAAGAACTGGTCAGTGCTCGCTGTTTTCTCTGTCACGGTGCAGCCGGCGAAAGCTCAAGCCCGCTTTACCCGAAAATAGCCGGCCAGAATGCGGAATACATCATCAAGCAGTTGAGAAATTTCAAAAGCGGTGAGCGACAAAGCAACGACATGCGAAAAGTCGCCCCTGATTTGAGCGAGTCCGACATAAAAGCACTCGCCACCTTCTTCAGCCGACAAAATACCTCACCAGGTAAATCCGCTTTTCCTGAGATGCGCGCCATTGGCGAAAAAATCTACACAAACGGCAACCCGGCCACAGGCGTACCTCCCTGCATGAAATGCCATGGAGAAAAAGCAAACGGATCAGCAAACCTGCCACGGATCGCTGGTCAGCACACCTTATACATTGAAACGCAGCTGGTACTTTTCGAAGAGCGTCGGCGCACCAACGACAACGCGCAAATGCAGGAAGTCGCCAACAAAATGAGCCCGGATGAGATGCGTGCAGTCGCGGAATACCTGAGCGGCCTTTGACTTTCTTGCATTCTCACGTGCAGAGGTCAAGCTTAAAAACTCAAGCCTGACGACGCCAGCCAACCCAGACACCGAGCAGTAGAAAACCCGAAAAACAGAAAATTGACCAGTTGGCCATCGTCAGGCCAAGAATGTACTCCTTGCTGGTGCAAAAGCCGGTAGCCATGAACATGAATGGCCACTGCATACCAAGCCAATCAACCAGTTGTTCGATCAGGTTTGGTTCGCCAAAGCCACATTGCGTAGCCGATTCCGGATAAAGCTGTAGCCAGCTCTGATACAGCGCCGTAGCCAGCCCGCCCGCAGAAATCAGGCCTATCAAACCGCCCCAGGCTTTACGAACGCGAGGTACGAGCATGGCAAGCATCGCCACCACGGCCACCGCCAGATAAAGTACGCGCTGAAAAATGCATAGTGGACACGGATTAAGGCGCATCAACTCGCCAATCAAAAGGCCACTCCCGACCAGAGCAAACGCAGCTACCGAGATCACGGCAAAACTGGCCCGGACCGACAAACAACGAACAAGCCCCACGCTATCAAACCAGCGCATAGCTACGCAACATCCAAGAAATTTCTTGCAACTGGCGAATGCCGGAACTCTCAGCCCGCTGACACCAGTCCTGCAAATCCTTCAGCAACTGCTCGCGGGAAGCGTTCGAGCGTTCCCATAATGCAGAAAGTTCCTGACGCATGACATAGGCCGTCTGCAATGCACGACTTTTGCTCAGCAAGCACTCCAATCGCTCGCGAAAATCCTGTGGTACTAGATGGGCATCAGCCGTCAGCCAGTGCTTTAGCCCTTTGAACTGCTGTGCATCATGCAAACGGGAAAGCTCCTCGCGATAAACCTGCTTGAGCGATTTGGCATAGTACGAGAGCAGATCGTAGCGATTGGCAATCACCGCCTGCAACGTTTCAAAATCAATCGTCGGACGCAGTGCA
The DNA here is from genome assembly GCA_903953145.1 of uncultured beta proteobacterium. Taxonomy (GTDB): domain Bacteria; phylum Pseudomonadota; class Gammaproteobacteria; order Burkholderiales; family Rhodocyclaceae; genus CAJBIL01. The sequence continues at coordinate 22,114 of CAJBIL010000458.1, read as the reverse complement.
CCGATTCGCGGCACTGGTGCTATTTTCTTTATTCGAGCCAGGCCCAAGGCGGCAAGGATGCGGATATACAGCCAGCCAATATCAATCTCGTACCACTTGCTGGAAAGTTTGGCGGAGGTTGGAAAGGTATGATGATTGTTATGTAACTCCTCACCACCGATCAGCAAGCCCCAAGGCACAAGATTAGTACTTGCATCAGGGCAGTTGTAATTGCGATACCCCCAGAAATGGCCCATCCCATTAATCACCCCGGCCGCCCAGAAGGGAATCCAGACAACCTGAACAGCCCAGATCAATCCTCCCTGTAAGATGCCAAAAAGGCCAAGATCAATTGCCAGCATCAGTAAAACGCCCAACTTTTGGTGCGGCGTATAGAGATGATTCTCGATCCAGTCATTTGGTGTGCCGTGACCATACCGTCGCAAAGTCTCCGGATCATGAGCTTCCTTGACGTATAAAAAGACGCCACCCCAGAGGACCCGGTTAATGCCAAGAATCTGCGGACTATGCGGATCATCCGCCGTTTCGCACTTGGCGTGATGCTTGCGGTGAATAGAGGCCCACTCCTTTGTTCCCATGCCGGTTGTCAACCAAAGCCAGAAGCGGAAAAAGTGTGCGGGAAGCGGATGCAACTCTAGTGCGCGATGCGCCTGATGCCGATGTAAAAAAATCGTCACGGAAGCGATGGTCACATGGGTCAGCCCCAGCGTCAGAAGAGCACAAACCGCCCAACTCAAATCGACCACACCTGCATACATGGGTTAATCCTCGATAAATCAAGCAAGTGATTCTAACCCGAATGGCAACTACTCAGGCACCCACACCAAACGCAGATGAGCTCAAGCAAGCTAGGCTTAGGAGGCTGACATTTCCAAAACAAAGATGAAGGCATAAAAGAGATAGGCGACCTGCATTTGCATGGCCGATTCAAGCCTGAAGTGCAAAAACTTGGTGACTGAAGATAACAAACCTTAATCAACTGCTTTTTCTAGAATAAAAAAACCCGCGACATGCGCGGGTAAAAGGAGGTGTTCTGTATTTTGGGGCCGTTGACTTGCTAACTTGGGTTAGTGCCGGTTTTTCTGTTTTTTCTCGAACCAGTAGCGCACGCAATACCAGAAGATTGAGCAAGGTACGGCGATGATGAGCCCAATGGAAATGTCCATCCGGCCCTCAACAAGCAGATTCCACGCGACGATCCCGATAAAAATGCCTACGCTTTCGGCAAGCGGGAATCGCGTGGAATTGCTAGCCACGACGTTCAAGCGCAGCGTGATCCAAAATGTGCGTTGTGCAAGGCGCTACGGCAGGTTTCGATGTTCTGCCGATGAGGTACTTGTGTTTCTTGCGGGATGTTGCTGGCGAAAAAATGCCGGCGGGTATCGGCGAGAAAGCGTTCGCGGATTTGGTTTAATTCATTCATTTCGTTCTCTTCCATCTATTTAGTCATGCTGTGAAGCGATGATATGGGAAGTAGAATGGTGCGTCTGCAGTGCTTGCGTCAGCTTTTCGTAACGATCTGTAACAACGGCCAGGTCAGCGTAAAGCGTGCACCACCGAGTGGCGACGCTGCTGCGCTGGCACTGCCGCCATGCTGTTCAAGGACGAGTCGAGCAATTGCCAATCCCAGTCCGTAACCGCCCGTAGCCCGGTCTCGCGAGCGGTCAAGACGGGTGAAAGCGGAAAAAACACGTTCACGCTCTTCCTGCGGAATGCCAATCCCATCGTCGTCAACATGAACCAGAATCTGATCACCGGAAATTTCAGTGCTGATCACGACGCGATTTTTTGCGTATTTGATGGCGTTGCGAAGCAGATTCTTGATCGCATAAGGCATACTTTTGCGGTCAAGTTCGACATGCAAGTTTTCAGGCAGCGCTGTGTCATTGAGCGTTATTTCAAGATGGCGTCCCAGAATACGAATAGATTCGATTTCTTCTGCCAGCCAGGACGCCAGCTCAACGGGTGTCAAATGCAGGTCAGGCTGTTCCCGCTCGAAGCGGGCATAGGTAAGGCTGGAATCGATCAGGCTATCCAGCTCGTCAAGGTCGGCCTCCATCATTCGCCAGAGGCGTTCGCGCTCAGCCCGGTCGTCGGTTTCAGAGAGCATTTCGAGGGCGAAGCGCATGCGTGCAATCGGGGTGCGTAACTCGTGCGAGATGGCGCTTGATAATTCTTTTTGCGTAGCAATCAGGCGCTGGATACGTTCAGCCATACCATTCAGTGTTTCGGCCAGCAATTCGAAAGCACGACTACGGGCGGCAGGAGCACGTGCATCAAATTGCCCCTCCCCCAGCGCTCGCGCAGTTTGCCTCATGGCCTCCAGGTCACGCCAGACGGGGCGCACCCAGAACCAGACGGCGACTGCCAGACAAAGGCCGATCAGGCTCCAGGTCAGCAGGCGAACCCGCAACTCAAGCGGCATTCCACGTTGATACTCGGGGTTGTTATCCGGCGATAGCGGGCCAACCGCGAGTATCTGAGAGGTTTGCTTCAGACGGTGGTAGAGAATATCGCCTTCTGCGTCGATGGCAAGCTCGCCGGCATCCAGTTTTTCTGCCTGTTTAGACGGTAAATTGAGCGTCCATCGGTCGATAATTTCGAGTTTGTAAGCAAATTTCTCATCAAGCGACTTGATTGTTTTTGGCCACTGCGTGCGCGGTTTCCGAAATAATTCGTCCTCAATCAGGACGATAGTGCCGCGCATGAACCGGCTGGTGTAGTCGTCGGTGATGCCTTTAACGGCCGTTGAGATCACAAAGTCGGCGAAAATGGCAATCGCGACGAAAGAGCCCATCACCAGCAGGTAGAAATTCAGGAACAGCCGTGACAGGCTGTAACGCCCTCGCCAGGGCGCCGGCTTGTAGCGCCCGAGGATGGCGAGTAGCTTGTTGTTGCTGTTACCAGTCATGCTTGCTGAACAGGTAACCTTTGCCACGCACCGTTTTGATGCGCGTTGGGTTTTCCGGGTCATCGCCAAGTTTTCTGCGCAGGCGGGAGATGCGTGCGTCGATTGAGCGGTCGAGGCCGTCGAAGCCAATGCCGCGCAGTTGCTGCAAAAGGTCATCCCGCGAGAGGATATTCCCGGCGTGGCTGGCGAGCAACCAGAGCAGATCAAATTCAGCGGTGGTCAGATCAATGACTTCCGCAGCCAGATAGGCACTGCGGGTTGCCTGGCTGATACGGAAGCTGCCAAAGGCAAGTTCGGCAGGCACTGCATCTTCCGGTGTCGTGGTAAATGCCGTACTCCCCGGTGCACGGCGTAGCAATGCCTTGATGCGGGCCAGCAGCAGACGTGGTTGTACCGGCTTGGCGATATAGTCATCGGCGCCCAGCTCAAGACCGAGAATCTGATCGAAGTCTTCGTCACGTGCGGTGAGTATCAGGATCACCCCGTGGTAGTGAGGGCGTACCGCACGACAGACTTCAAAGCCATCCTTGCCGGGCAGCATGACGTCAAGCACGACAAGGTCGGGTTGTTCGCTAAGGATGCGCGACTCTGCGGTGTCGCCTCGAGTCTCGATGGCAACTTCAAAATCATTTTTGCGCAGATATTCGGCCGTTAGGTCAGCCAGACGTTGGTCATCTTCGACCAGTAGGATGCGTATTTTCATCGCACAATCATAGCGGGTTGAGCGTACGTTATAAATGGCAAAATAAAAAAACACCCTGCCACGGATTCGCCGCGTCACGCGCATGAATTGAAATTACACAACTTACTTTTCCGGCTCTTGGCCGACTGACCTGCTCAGACTTAATAACGGCAACCCAAGCCTTCGCTTCTCTTGATGTCTCAAAAGTCTTACACTGCGTCGGATATCCTTTAGCTCTAACTTGGGCTTGAAACTGATGTGCGCCACGATTTGTGATGGTAGCCATTCCTTTGTTCCTTTTGATTGGGAATAGGATAAAGCTCCAACTGCAGCAAAAATTGGCGCAAAGCTGAAATAGGCCGAAAAATAAACCTAAGCACTTGATTTTAATGGTGCCCCCGCGCGGAATCGAACCACGACCTGATGATTACAAATCAACTGCACGACCTTCATGCTACGGGGGCACGTCTGACAATTGAGGCGCGGATTATAGCTGATTGCGACTTTGTGACCTACCCCTTTGCTAAAACGCGCATCGCGAACTGACTGCGCCCGCCCTCCCTTATCGTCGTTGCCAAACGCCAGTTAAAACATGTCGACCATTACAAATCCCTCTGAAATTGCCCGTGAAACCTTGCGATTGCTGGCCTCACGGCGCATGCCGCCATCGCCGGAAAATTATCGTGCGATTTATCACGAAATTGCCGGATCAAACGACAAAGCGGAAGAAGTTTTCCCCGAGCGGGAGCTTAAAGTGCTGCTTGCGTCATTACCGAAAGAAAATCCGGTTCAATTGCGGCTCTCGCGACAACTGGATCAGGCGCTTAAAGGCAAAAGCTGGAATGACTACCGAAAAGCGCTTAGCGATTTCGTGAGCGAGCACAGCAACGAAAAAGAACTCGGCTGGAGTGAGTTGATCGGCGAGTTTCTGCGGCAATGGGAAACAAAACAGACCGGGCTGACGCCGGCACGCAAGCGGGAGTCGCTGGAGCACGTGCTCGTCAGCGCTGCGAGCAATAACGAAACGCTCTTTGCCCGGCTGCAAAGCCTGATCAAATCCTGGTCTCTCAATGGCGCAGCGCCGGAGGACATGACGCTTGTTGATGGAATTGCTGCAGGTGCTGTTGAAGCCGCGCACAATCCATCGGTTGTTGCTGCTAGCGCTGGTGGGACCTCGAGTCGCGCCAGTGAGTTGCTTCCAGAGTTACGTGAGCTTTTTGCTTACACGCTGGAGGTGGCGGTTGCCACACAACTTACCGAAGCACCGGATATTGCAGCCGACGCGCGTGCGCTGGCTTCAGCCGTCCGTAATGCAACGACGCCCAAAGCACTCGAAAGCCTGCTCACCGGCATCAAGCGCTTCGCCTTCCGGCTTGAGCTGCTGGCTGAAGACCGGGCGGAGCTTCGCAACGGGCTGCTCCACCTGCTACAGCTGTTAATCGAAAACGTCAGTGAACTGGTTGTTGATGATCGCTGGCTGAATGGGCAAATCGAGGTTGTACGCTCAATTGTTTCGCAGCCACTGAATATCCGCGCCATTGACGATGCGGAACAACGGCTAAAGGACGTGATTTTCAATCAGAGCCAGTTGAAACACAGTCTGAACGAAGCTAAGGAGGCGTTGAAACACATGCTGGCCGGTTTTGTTGATCATCTGGCCGAGTTTGCCGATTCAACATCGGATTACCACGACAAAATCGAGGTCTGTGCCGAGAAAATCAGCAAAGCTGATGACATTACACAACTGGAGGACGTGCTCGCCGAGGTCATGCGCGAAACACGCGTTATCCAGATCAACGCTCAACGCTCGCGCGATGATTTGCGCACCACGAAACAACGCGTCGAAGCCGCAGACAAGCGAATTACCGAGCTCCAGGGAGAACTTGACAAGGCCAGCAATCTTGTTCGCCTCGACCAGTTAACCGGCACACTTAACCGCCGAGGGCTGGAAGATGTTTTCGAGAAGGAGTCGTCACGTTCGCAACGGCGTAAATCGCCGCTCTGCGTCGCACTGCTCGACATCGACAACTTCAAGAAACTCAATGATTCACTGGGTCACGACGCCGGTGATGCAGCACTTGTGCATTTATCGACCGTCATTCGTGAAACGATTCGCCCGCAGGACACAGTGGCTCGCTTTGGTGGGGAAGAGTTCATCATCCTGCTGCCAGACACCTCGCTGGAGGACGCGCAAAGTGCACTCGTCCGTCTCCAGCGCGAGCTGACCAAAAAGTTTTTCCTGCATAACAATGAAAAACAATTGATTACGTTCAGCGCCGGCGTCACTTGTTACATCGCGGAAGAAACGCAAGTTGCCGTGATCAAACGGGCTGACGAAGCCATGTACGAAGCCAAGCAAACTGGCAAGAATCGTGTATTGACGCGCTAATCTGCGCAGCGTTAGTCAGGCATAAAGCCCCGAAGCAAAGCTTATTGAACGAAGATACGGCGCTTGTGCAGCGTATACTCTTTGGCTTTGGCGTTTTTTCTGCCACAACCTGATGCACTGTTCGACAATCGCAAAATAATGACATCTTCTGAACACGCTGCTACGCCTTCCAATGCGGAATTTGCCAACCTGGCATTCCCCGGTATTTCGCCACAGCCGCTCCCCGCAAACTGGTCTGTACCAACAACCTCACAACTGGCAAGCGACGAAATAATTCTGGCGTGGCTGGAAACAGACCTTGATACCCGGCTACATTTTTCTGCCGCGCTGATCGTCGTAACCAGCAAACGGATTCTGGCCAGCCCGCAACACGGCGAACACTGGCAGGAATGGTCGTACCGCAACGGTTTGTGCCTCGCGCGTCGGGATCACGCTGGCGTTGGCAGCCTCGAGTTGTTTGATGACGACGCATTGCTGGCGCACTGGCGCTACACACTGAGCAGTGACATTACCGCCGGGCGGCTGATCGAACGCTTCAATCAGCAACAGACTTTCAAGCTCACTGGCGCGCTTCCCCCGCCGCCGGCACAAGCGTTGTGCCCCAAATGTGAAACACCTTTGATGGCCGGGCAGGAAGAATGCCCGATCTGCAGCAAGGAAATTCACGAGCCGCCGTCCACTTGGACGCTTTTCCGGCTGTGGCGTTTTGCCAGCCCATACAAATGGCGATTGCTGTCCGGCTTTCTGCTGACACTGTGTGGCACTGCCGCGACGCTGGTTCCGCCCTACCTGACCATGCCGCTGATGGACAACATCCTGATCCCTTATCAGAACGGCAAACCGATTGACACCGGGTTAGTCACACTCTATCTCTCCGGTCTGCTTGGTGCGGCGTTACTGGCCTGGGTACTCGGCTGGGCGCGCACTTACATACTTGCGCTGGTCTCCGAACGGATGGGCGCTGACCTGCGTACATCCACCTACGAGCACCTGCTCAAACTCTCGCAGGAATATTTCGGCGGCAAGCGCACGGGCGACTTGATGGCGCGTATCGGTTCTGAGACCGACCGCATCAACATTTTCATTTCACTGCATCTGCTCGACTTCGCCACCGATGTGCTGATGATCGGCATGACCACCGTCATTCTCGTCTCGATCAATCCGTGGCTGGCGCTCGTCACGCTCCTGCCGCTGCCGATCATTGCCTGGCTGATCCACGTCGTGCGCGACAAGTTGCGTACCGGCTTCGAAAAAGTCGACCGCATCTGGGCTGAAGTGACCAACGTTCTGGCCGATACCATTCCCGGCATTCGCGTCGTCAAAGCCTTCGCACAGGAAAAGCGTGAAGCAGCACGTTTTCGCGCCGCCAACGAACACAATCTTGAGGTCAACGACAAGGTCAACAAGGTGTGGTCGCTGTTTACGCCAAGTGTCACGCTGCTGACTGAAATCGGCCTCCTCGTCGTCTGGGCGTTCGGCATCTGGCAGGTTTCCAAAAATCAGATTACCGTCGGCGTACTGACTGCCTTCCTGGCCTACATCAGCCGTTTTTATCTGCGCCTCGATTCAATGAGCCGCATCGTTTCCGTCACGCAAAAAGCCGCTGCCGGCGCCAAGCGGATTTTCGACATCCTCGACCACGTTTCCAGTGTGCCGGAACCGACCAATCCCGTTCATCTGCCGACGGTCACCGGCCGTATCGAACTACGCAATGTCGGTTTCCGCTATGGCACGCGCAGCGTCACCCGCGACATTAGCATCAAGATCGAACCGGGCGAGATGATCGGCCTGGTTGGTCACTCGGGCTCGGGCAAAAGCACAATGGTCAACCTGATCTGCCGCTTTTACGACGTCACCGAAGGCGCGATCCTGATCGATGGCGTCGATATCCGCTCGCTACCGGTCGCCGAGTACCGCCGGCACATCGGTCTGGTATTGCAGGAGCCTTTCCTCTTTTTCGGTACGATTGCCGAAAACATTGCCTACGGCAAACCGGAGGCAACACGTGAAGAAATTGTTGCATCTGCGCGTGCCGCACATGCCCATGAGTTCATCCTGCGCCTGCCTCAAGGCTACGACTCTCTGGTTGGAGAGCGTGGTCAAGCCCTCTCGGGCGGCGAGCGCCAACGGATTTCGATTGCGCGGGCCTTATTGATTGATCCACGCATCCTGATCCTTGACGAAGCCACATCCTCGGTCGACACAACCACCGAAAAAGAAATCCAGAAAGCCCTCGACAACCTGGTACGTGGCCGAACAACAATTGCCATCGCACACCGGCTATCCACCTTGCGTGACGCCAACCGGCTGGTTGTACTAGACCGTGGCAGCGTTGTTGAAATCGGCAATCATGACGAATTGATGGCCCGGGAGGGGCACTATTACCGGCTCTATCAGGCCCAGGCACGCAACGTCGACACTGAAGACGAGCTACGCAGACTCGACAACGAAAAACGCGCTGACGGAGACCTAGAATGAACACGACAGCCAACTATCGTTTGCAGCGCAACGCCTTTGGCCGCCTGGTATTCACCGGGGCTGACGGGGTCGAACATGACGGCGTGGTTCCCGTACGCGCCTTCCCGATTGCCGCACCAGATCAGGGAATCGCCCTGGTCGACCCGCACGGCCATGAGTTGGCGTGGATCAATACCCTGACCGAACTGCCGGAAGACCTGCGCACACTGGTTGAAGCTGAACTCGCCAGCCGTGAGTTCATGCCCGAAATCAAACGCATCATCAGCGTGGCCAGTTTTGCGACGCCGAGCACCTGGCAAGTGGAAACCGACCGTGGTGAGGCAAGCCTGGTGCTCAAGGGCGAAGAAGACATTCGCCGCCTTCCCTCCCCGGGGCTGCTGATTGCTGATAGCCACGGCATACACTTTCTGATTCGCGACCGTTTTGCCCTCGACGCCCACAGCCGTAAAATTCTGGATCGCTTTCTGTAATTTTTTGACGAAATGATTCCAAATATTTCAAATATTTCGCTTGGCCGTCAGCCAATTGACGCGAACAGCGTTAATCTGGCAGAAGTCTGACACTAGGCCGATGCTCCCCATGCCAGCTCGCGGCAACTTCCCCATGCGCTCATACTGATCAAATGAAAACGAAAGACATCAAGTTTCTCGAAATCCGCTACCTGCGCGGCCCGAATATCTGGACTTACCGCCCCGTCATTGAGGCCATCGTCGATATCGGTGAGCTGGAAGACTTCCCCTCAAATACGATCCCCGGCTTCGTCGACCGGCTCAAGGCTTTCCTGCCTTCGCTGATCGAACACCGCTGTAGCTACGGCGAGCCGGGCGGTTTCTTGCGACGGCTGGAAGAAGGTACGTGGCCCGGCCACATCCTCGAACACGTCACCCTTGAACTACAGAATCTCGCCGGCATGCCCGGCGGCTTTGGCAAGGCGCGCGAAACGCCAACGCGCGGTGTCTATAAAGTCGTCGTTCGCGCCTGGCATGAAGACGTGACCCGTAGCTGCCTGTTTGCCGGGCGGGAACTGGTGATGGCTGCCATTCAGGACACACCGTTTGATGTTGCCGGCAAAGTAGAGCATCTACGCGACATGGCCGAACGAAAACTCCTCGGACCGAGCACCGGCGCCATCGTAGAGTCCGCCACCGCCAAGGATCGACGCATCCCGGCCATTCGTTTGCTATCAACCGGTAATCTAGTACAGCTTGGCTATGGCGCAAAAAGCCGTCGCATCTGGACGGCAGAAACTGACCGTACCAGCGCCATTGCTGAAAGCATCTCGCGTGACAAGGATCTGACCAAGAGTTTGCTGCAATCCTGCGGCGTCCCCGTGCCGGAAGGCCGCATGGTCGACAGCCCTGCCGATGCCTGGGATGCCGCCGAAGACATCGGCGTACCCGTTGTTGTCAAACCCTACGACGGCAACCACGGGCGCGGGGTATTTACCAACCTGATGACGCGGGAAGAAGTCGAAGTCGCTTACACGGCAGCCATTGAGCAAGGCAGCGGGGTTATTGTCGAGCGCTTCGTTCGTGGCTCGGAGCATCGGCTGCTGGTGGTGGGTGGCAAACTGGTTGCTGCTGCGCGCGGTGAAACTGCTGCGGTCATCGGCGACGGGAAATCAACGATCAACACCCTGATCGACCTTCAGATCAATTCCGACCCGCGCCGTGGCGCAGCCGAGGAATTCCCGCTCGACATCATTCTGCTGACCGATAACCCGGTTGCACTGCATGAAGTCGAACGCCAGGGGTTCACCGGCGAATCCATACCGTTAGCCGGGCGTGAAGTGCTGATTCTGCGCACCGGTAACCACACATGCGACATTACCGATCAGGTACACCCGAGCGTTGCAGCGGCGGCTTCACTTGCCGCCCGCATTGTCGGCCTCGACATCGCCGGTGTCGATCTGGTCGCCGAAGACATCTCGCAACCGCTTGATGTGCAGCGCGGCGCCATCGTCGAAGTCAATGCCGGCCCCGGACTGTTGATGCACCTGAAACCGGCCAATGGCGAAGCACGCCCCGTCGGAAGAGCCATTGTCGATCACCTGTTCCCGAATGGCGACGATGGCCGCATCCCGGTCGTCGGCGTCACCGGCACTTACGGAAAAACTGTGGTTGCCCGATTGATTGCGCGCCTGTTGACGCTTTCCGGCAAGCATACCGGGCTGACCTGTAGTGATGGCCTGTATCTTGACCACCGGCAAGTCGAAAAAGGTAACCGGGCGCGCTGGGAGGCGGCCAATCGCATCCTGATGAACCGTGCGGTTGAAGCGGCCGTCCTTGAAAACGGTACCAGCACGATTCTAGATGAAGGCCTTGCCTATGATCGTTGTCAGGTAGGCGTCATCACCAATGTCGACGCACCACGCCATTTCGGTCGTTTTTATATTGAAACCCCGGAACACGTCTTCAACGTTCTGCGCACACAGATTGATCTGGTGCTACCCAAGGGGACTGCGATACTCAATGCCGAAGCGCCGATGCTCGTTGAAATGGCGCCACTCTGCGACGGTGAAGTGATCTTTTTTGCGCTTGATCCGGAATTGCCGGCCATCGTTGCCCACCGCGCGGCAGGCAAGCGTGCCGTAATTGTTCGTGATGGTCGCGTCGTACTTGCCACCGGGGCCGACGAATCACCGCTGGCCAAAATGAAGGATATTCCACTGACCAAGAACGGGCAGATCGCGTTCCAGGTCGAGAATGTGCTGGCTGCCGTCGGTGCGGCCTGGGCGCTTGGCCTGACGCCGGAGCTCATACGCACAGGGATTGAAACCTTTACCTTGGTCTAAGACAGGAAAACTGCATTGCCGGTCGCCAACTTGCCGCCGGCAATGCTGAAACAAAGCACAAAATCGAAACACCGATAAAACAACGGCGATACGAGGAAATTTTCATGGAAGTCTCACGCATCCGCGCCCTGCGCGGCCCCAACCTGTGGAGCCGGCATACGGCGATCGAAGCCATTGTTTCGTGCAGCCCAACTGAATGCGCAATTGGCGAAATTGCCGGTTTTGAAGCCCGCTTACGCGAACGCTTTCCCGAAATTGCCATGCTGCAGCCTGCTGGCCATGATGAGGCCGTCTCAATGGCGCATGCGCTCGAATTTGCAGCGCTCGGACTACAGGCCCAGGCGGGCTGCCCGGTCACCTTTAGCCGCACAGCACTCACGCTGGAAAGCGGCACTTATCAGGTGATCGCCGAATACAGTGAAGAGGCGGTTGGCCGTCTGGCTTTTGAACTGGCGCAAACACTTTGCCGCGCCGCGCTTGATGATACGCCATTCGATCTTGCCGATGCCCTCAACCGCCTGCGTGAGCTTGATGAAGACATGCGTCTCGGGCCGAGCACCGGCTCGATTGTTTATGCCGCCGTGGCGCGCAACATACCCTACCGCCGACTGACCGAAGGCAGCCTGGTGCAATTTGGCTGGGGCAGCAAACAGCGCCGCATTCAGGCCGCAGAAACCGACCAGACCAGCGCCGTTGCCGAATCAATCGCACAAGACAAGGAATTAACCAAAACGCTGCTGCACGCAGCCGGTGTCCCGGTGCCGATTGGCCGCCCGGCGTTGAATGCAGAAGACGCGTGGGCAGCCGCCTGCGAAATTGGCGGCCCGGTTGTTGTCAAGCCACAGGATGGCAATCAGGGCAAGGGCGTTGCCGTCAACTTGATCACCCGCGAGCAAGTCGAAGCTGCTTATGCCGTCGCCGTTCAAGTCAGCGACGAAGTGCTGGTCGAGCGTTATATTCCCGGCCATGATTACCGCATGCTGGTGATCGGCAACAAACTGATCGCCGCCGCCCGGCGCGAACCACCGCAGGTGATTGGTGATGGTGTGCGTAGCGTCCGGCAATTGGTCGAACTGGTCAATAGTGACCCGCGACGCGGCGTCGGTCACGCCACCTCGCTGACCAAGATTCGCTTTGACGACATCGCCCTCGCCCGCCTCGCCACCGAAGGACTAACCGCAGAGTCAGTGCCGGCCAAAGGGACGCGCGTGGTGTTGCGCAACAACGCCAATCTATCCACTGGCGGTACCGCAACCGACGTCACCGACGACGTCCACCCCGACTTTGCTGCACGCGCCGTGGCGGCCGCGCAAACCATCGGCCTCGACATTGCCGGCGTCGACATCGTCTGCGACAGCGTCCTGCGCCCGCTGGAAGATCAAGGGGGTGGCATTGTTGAGCTGAACGCCGCACCAGGCTTGCGTATGCACCTGCAACCATCATTCGGCAAGGGTCGTGCTGTCGGCGAGGCGATCATCGCCAACATGTTTGCCGACGGCGACGATGCGCGCATCCCGCTGGTTGCCGTTGCTGGCACTAATGGCAAAACCACCACCGTGCGCCTGATTGCCAGTATTTTTGGCTGCAACGGCCTGCGTGTCGGCATGACCAGCACCGATGGTGTTTATATCGAAGGCCAGCGCATTGACACCGGCGACTGTAGCGGCCCGAAGAGCGCCAAGAATGTATTGCTGCATCCCGACGTCGACGCCGCCGTATTTGAAACTGCACGCGGTGGCGTTCTGCGCGAAGGGCTGGGTTTTGACCGCTGCGATGTCGCGGTGGTCACCAACATCGGCATGGGCGATCACCTCGGGTTGTCGTACATCAGCACCGTGGAAGATCTCGCCGTTGTCAAACGCGTCATTGTCCGTAACGTCAAGCCGGATACGGGTGTTGCAGTGCTCAATGCGGCCGACCCGATGGTTGTGCGCATGGCCAGCGCCTGCCCTGGCAAAGTCACCTTTTTCGCCTGTGACCGCAACCACCCGGTAATGGCCATGCACCGCGCACAGGGCAAACGGGTTGTTTACCTCGACGACGATGCCATTGTTGCCTCGGAAGGGAGCTTCTCGCAGCGCATTGCACTGGCCGACATCCCGGTCACCGGTAACGGCGCCATCGGCTTCCAGATCGAAAATGCGATGGCAGCAGCAGGCGCCGGCTGGGCACTTGGCCTGGACTGGTCCGTTATCCGCGCCGGCCTGGCTGGCTTTGTGAACGACGCAGAAAGCGCCCCCGGCCGCTTCAATCTTTTCAGCTATCGCGGCGCAACGCTAATCGCCGATTACGGCCACAACCCGGATGCGATCAAGGCGCTGGTGGGCGCCATCGACAACATGCCGGCCAACAAGCGCTCTGTCGTTATCAGCGGCGCCGGCGACCGGCGCGACGAAGATATTCGCCAGCAAACCGAAATCATCGGCGATGCCTTTGATGAAGTCGTGCTGTACCAGGATCAATGCCAGCGCGGCCGCGCCGATGGCGAAGTCCTCGCCCTACTGCAAGAAGGCCTGAAAAATGCCCGGCGCACCACCGAAATCAAGGAAATCCACGGTGAGTTTGCCGCCATCGACACCGCACTGGCCAGCCTTAATCCCGGTGATCTCTGCCTGATTCTGATTGATCAGATTGATGAGGCGCTGGCACACATTGCGCAACGGGTGGCCGGCAATTAAACCTCACCAAGCCTCACATCCCCAGCGAATCGAGTAAGTCGTCCTGATCTTTTGACGGCGCTGGCTGAACGATGGGCTTCGGGGCGGCCTTGCACTCAGCGTTAGCCTGCGCGATCAGATCATCGGGATCGTCGGCTTCGAGGGGTTCGAAGTCGAACAGGCGGATGAACTCGGTCCGGTCAATCGCCAGTTCAAGATAAAAAATATTGTTACGTCCAGTGTAGAAGGTAACGCGGCGGGCTTCCGGCTTGTCGAGGTTGGTATCGACACTGAGCATCACCTGTTTGGTAAGAACGAGCATTTTCGGCTGGTTCTGCGTGATATGCGTCTGCAACTCACGCGCCACCTTGCCGGTGAAGTCGCCGACGATCTGATTCATCAACTCACCCATGACGTTGCTGACTTCGTCCGAGGTGTGCGAACTGGCGAGTTCGTCTTTCGACATGCCCATATTCAGCATGTAGCTCTCGTATAGCTCCATCGCCGACTGGGCAGAGAAGTTGATGACGACGAGGCCAGAAAAGCCGCCGTCGAACAGCACAAAGCAACCAATATCAGGCTTCAGACAGGTTTTACTGATCCGCTGGACCATGCCGGAGAAATGAACCTGGCTCTGCGTGGCGACGGTCAGCACCCGGGTCACCGAGTTGCACAGGCTCAGCAGGATGTCTTCAGTGCCGAATACGACGGGTTTATCTGTTGTGCTCATGGCCTGCCAATCGCCTCACGGTAAGAAATAAAACTGTTATCACGGCCAAAGTACCGTGGCTTTCAAGGGCTGGCCAAGCGCCTAAGCACCAATCCGGAGCCCGGTTTTTTTGAGAATTTTCGTCGAAAACAGGACATCGTGCGCGCGACAGTCGGCCCCCAGCAAGGTGGCGATTTCAGCCACCTTGAGTAGCACCTCCTCACGCGAACCACCATGCACCATGGCGAACAGGGTGTAAGTCCATGCCGGCAGTTTACGCGGACGGTGGTAACAATGGGTAACGAAATCAAGCGCACCAATGCGTGCCCCGAGTTCGTCGATGCGCTCGTCGGGCACATCCCAGACGCTCATCCCATTGGCGGTGTAACCAATCGCATAATGGTTAGGCACAGCACCGATGCGGCGAATAACGCCACTGGCGAGCATGGCTGCAAGGCGCGCCAGTACTTGATCTACCGGCACATTCAATTGTTCGGCCAGCGCGTGATAGGGGCGCGCGACGAGCGGCAAACCACCCTGCGTGGCGAGCACCAGTCGCCGGTCGAGGTCTTTGGCTACGTTGGCTGCAATACTACTCATGCACGCACCGCCAGCTTCATCTCGACAAAATATTCCTTCAGCTTGGGGAAGGGATAAACCGGCAGGCCGCTGGCTACTTCAATTTTTTTCACCGCCTCGGCGATCCCGGCGGGGGTCTCGGTTGCCAGGACAAACCACATGTTGAACTCGGTCAACGCACCCGCCTGCTGGCTTTCACGGCGATAGTTATGGGCCACTTCGGGAAACGCATTGACCGTATCCACGACGCCATCCCAATCCGCTTCGGGAACGCACATCGCGGCTAAAACAAAGGCGCCGCCCATGCGTTCGATCTGGAACATCGGGCCGAAGCGCGTTAGGACACGGCGGTCGAGCAGGTGCTGCAAGCGCGCCAGCAAGTCATCTTCGTCGATGCCCAACGCTACAGCGGCCTCGGCATACGGCCTTTCGCAGATGGGGAAATCGCCTTGCAGGCGATCAATGATGGCGCGGTCAATATCATCCATCAAGGTCACCCACGACATGGATCAATGCAAGCTCACGCATAGCGGGCGCCGGTTTGCTTGAAGCGGGTGAGTGAAAACAAGGTGTCGTGGTCGTAGCCGGTCAGCCCCAGGCGTTCGCGTAGCGCGACAATTTTCGCTTCAACTTCGTCGCGCGCCTGGCCGTGGATCATGCAGAACAGGTTGTAAGGCCAATCCGGCAACACACGTGGCCGTTGATAGCAAAGCGTTACGCCGGGCTCGCGAGCCAGTGTTTCACCGAGTTCAACGACCAGCGTGTCAGGGATGTCCTGCACCAGCATCGCATTCGCCGTATAACCCAGCTCATGATGGCGAACAACCACGCCGAAACGCTTGATAATGCCCTCCTCGCACCAGCGCCCGATGCGTTCAAGCACTTCGCTTTCATCACAGCCGACGCGGCTGGCGAGTACCTGGAAGGGTCGGATGAAAAGCGGCAGCCCTTCCTGTAGCGCGATCACCAGACGCCGCTCCAACTCGCCCAGCGGTGTTGGCGGCGTAAAGGGGCGGACAGGTGGCTGCAGCTTTTCGCCTTTGCCATCCAGCGAGAAACCGAGGTCAATGTGGTATTCCTGCACCAGCGGTAGTTTGAGAATCGGGTAACCAGCGGCCTGCTCAATGGCGCCCAGCGCTGCCTGCAAGCGCCCTTCCGACCCGGCAGTCACGACAAACCACAGATTGAAGCGGTGTTCGCGCTCGTAGTTGTGATTGACTTCGGGAAAGCGATTCACCGCTTCGGCCACTACGCCTAGTTTTTCCGGTGGCACGGCCATGGCGGCCAGCGTGCTGGCGCCAATGCGTTTGGGTGCAAAAACAGCGCCAACGCGTGAAATTTTCCCATCCCGGCGCAACTGTTCGAGCGTTCGCAGAACCGCATTTTCGGCAACGCCCAGCCGGGCAGCAAGATCGGCAAACGGCGCTGGGCAGAGCGGGAAGTTTCGCTGAAACTCGTTGAGCAGACGAAAATCGAGGGCGTCTTCCATAGTCATCAAAATCCGGTACGGTTAGCGCGGCTGGTGAAGAAAATGCCGCTTGGGCTATCCACCGCAAATTCACCAATTTTTGCAAAATTCGACGTATCGTAAATCAGCACTTTGTTGTCGTCACGCGCTGATAGCCAGACATGCTCACCACGCGGCGTAAATTCCATGTGCAGAATGGCCTTACCCGGTTCCAGCGTCTGCACGACCTTGCCGGTCATGGTATCAATCACCTCGACCCAGCCATTGTCCGGGAAGGCGTAGTTAACCCACACCTGGCGCCCGTCCGGTCGCGCCATGACAAACACCGGCTGCCCCTTGACCTTGATACGCCCTCTTTCCTTCCAGTTATCGGCCGAAACAACCAGCACCTCATGCCGACCGATCGCCGGCAGATAAGCATTGCCCTGCGCAACCGACCAGCCACGCAAATGCGGCATCTTGAAGACCGGCAGCTTTTCCTCGCCACGCCCGTATTTCTCGAGAATCTTGCGCGACCCCTGCGCCGGCAGCCAGGTATCAAGCAAAGCCACACCATCCTCGCCAAACAGACCGGCCATATAAAAACGACCATCCGGCGTCACCAGCCCGTCGTAAGGCTGTAAACCGGCCGGATAGCGCTGCGTGATCGGCGCTTTCGGATTCGAGAAGTCACTGACCCAGATTTCGCCGCCGTCAAACAACGCGTAGCCGAAGCGGTTACCCGACAGATCAGCCAGCCCGACGACTTTGGAGAACTTGCCCGGCGCGTATTCTGCCGGCACTTCGGAAAGCAATTCGAGCGTTTCAGCATCGAACGCCTTGATGCCGCCCGGCGTGTAATTTTGCGCCACCACGACCCGGCCATCCTGCGAAATCGAACCGCCAATCGAATTACCCGCCTGCATCACGCGCTTGACGATACGCGTTTCAAGCAGATCAACCTTGGTCAGCCCGCCATCACGCCCGAAGACAAAAGCGTAACGCCCATCCCGTGAATAAACCGCAGACGCATGCGAGAGATCACCCAGCCCTTCAATCCGCCCATAAGGTGCGCGCTTACTGGTGTCGACCAGCGTCAACTTGCCGCTGGCGCGCTCAATGACCAGACCAAGATCACCTGTGCCGCGCAGCGATGGCGACGCACAGGCAGAGAGGAAAACGAGGGATAACAGAACAAGAATTCGGCGCATTGAAAACACTCTTTGGCTCAATCGTAAAGGGAATTGATGTGATCGTATCGACGTACAGCGGAGCATGCACCGTTTTATTGCGCATTACTTTGGTCCACGTCAAAAAATTATCTCGACAAGCAAAGCCGTGCACGCAACTGTTACCGAGAATAGATAAGGCGAATCGGCCTGCAACCCGCATGGATAGGCGATCTAGCGCAACAACTGCCCTGACAGCCAATAAATACGCCACGCTTCAGAAAAAAGTTTTGTAGAACGCCAGTTGGCGCGGCCTGCAAGCAATATCGGTTGCCGGATGCACGGTATCTGAGTCAAACGTCACGCCCATCGACCAGATCAATGCGATCACTGAATACAGCAGCCACGCCGCGCATGAAAAGCGCTTGCGCCTGCACCGGGTCATTCACCGTATAGCACAGCACCGGGATACCACCGGCACGTGCTTCGGCCAGTAACGCATCGGTGATGGCAACGGCGTCGCAATGCAGGGTGAGCGCGTTCAGCACTTTGCTGCGGCGCAGCCAGTCGGGTGGCGGGCGCTCCCACAGACATCCGACAGGTAGCGCCGGCGCAACGCTACGTGCCGATTGCAGGGCGATTTCGGAGAATGAAGAGACCAGCGGTAGCGCGCTGCCTTGCCATAATTCGAGCACCTGGCGCGCAACAACCGCACCCGTCAGCGCCTCAAAACCACTGGCCGGCTTGATTTCCAGATTTACGGCCAGCCCGAGTTGGCGACAGCACTGGGCTGCGGCTGCCAGCGTCGGTAGTGGCTCACCGAGAAACGCCGGGTGATGCCGGCAGCCGGCATCCAGACGCGCCAGCACGGCATCATGCGTTTCACAGACATGGCCCACGCCATCGGTCGTGCGCGCCAGCGTTTCATCGTGGATCAACCACGGCGTGCCGTCAGCCGAAAGCATGACATCGAACTCAACCGCCCGGCAGCCCCGTTGCGCGGCAACCCGCAAGCCGGCCAGCGTGTTCTCCGGCGCCAGCGCACCGCCGCAACGATGCGCAAAAACACGCGGCCAGCCTTGGCCGCAAAAAGCGCCGGTCGACGATTTATTCAACAAAACAGTCGGCGGCAGAATTAAACAGTGATGCAGTTAAACATCAAGAAATCAAAGCGGTAATCGCGCCTTGAGTAGCGCCGGCAAAACAACGTTACCGCGCTGAACCGCTGTATCAAGCGCCTCTTTGGCCGGCTTTTTATTCGCCCAGACCGCTTCAAGCTCTTCGTCAATGATCAGGCGCACCTGCTCGATCTGAGAGAC
The DNA here is from genome assembly GCA_903953145.1 of uncultured beta proteobacterium. Taxonomy (GTDB): domain Bacteria; phylum Pseudomonadota; class Gammaproteobacteria; order Burkholderiales; family Rhodocyclaceae; genus CAJBIL01. The sequence continues at coordinate 2,980 of CAJBIL010000458.1, read as the reverse complement.
ACGCAAGGCACGCATTGTATTTTTGCTCTGCAATTGACGATAGGCGATTTGCAACGCTTCCAGATCCGTACTCAGCAGCTTGCTGTTGCTCGCTGCCCGCGCAACCGGCGTCATCGGCAGGAAGCCGCCGGCCACAGTCATTTCAACCTGCATTTCCGGGCCAAGCAAAAAGCTCATGAAACGTCCCACCGCCTTGTACTCTGCGGGCGTCTTGCCCGCCCCCACCCACAACGAAGCGCCATCGGCCAGCGTGTGCTGCGGCGCATCGCGCACGTCGTCGTGGTAAGGCAGCGGCGCAACGCCGATCTCGATTTTGCTGTTTTCATGCAGCTCACCGTACAGCGCCGACGAACTGGTTAACATGCCGCATTCCCCGGCGGCAAAGCGGTTGTCCGCTTCATCCCGACGGCCAAAATAGGAGAAGAACTTGCTTTTGTGCCAGGTAGCCAGCATCGCAACGTGCTTGACCTGCACCAGACCGTTAAAGGCCAGATTGCCTTTGGCATCGGCCACTTCGCCACCATTCCAGGCGCTCAGATTGTCGATATGAACCCAGGTTGGCCACGATGTGGTGTAAGGACAGCGGCTACCTGCGTCAAAAAGCTTATCAGCGGCCTGTTGCACAGCCCACCAGGTTTTGGGCGGCTGATCGGGGTCAAGGCCGGCCTTGCGAAATGCCACCTTGTTGTAATAGAGCACCGGCGTTGCGAGGGCAACCGGCAAGGCAAACAATTTGCCTTTTGAATCAACGATACCGACGCGAAGTTCTGGTGAGAACTTGGCGCTATCGAGCGGCTCTTTTGCGTCACGCATGACCTCATGCAGCGGCTTGAATTTGGCCCGGTTAGCGATGAAACGCGCCAGATCATCCCGCGTGGCGAGGTTGATTTCCTTTGGCGCATCGTTCACCACGTGGCGAATCAGCGTTACCCGGGCTTCTTTTTGCTGGGTATTAAAGCGCTCGACAACCTTCTCCAGCCGCTCGGCCCGCGCTTCATCAAGTTGATGCGAAAACTCGATTTCGGTCATCACTGCTTTAACGGCAACTTGCGGTTTAGCCTTCGGTGCAGCAGAAACCGGGAGCACGAAAGCCAGGGCAAACAGGGCGGGGAGAATTTTTATCGAACGCATAACGGCTCCTATGTAGCGAAGAGGACAATGACAAGCAGGCAATTATAATCTTTAGCGACTGCCGGAACACGCTAGGAAAGTGCTGTCTAATGGCTTTACAAGCGCTGCACCTTGCCAGTCATGCTTCAAAAATGGATAATCAGATCGCATGGAGGATGTACGACAAGGCATTCTGCACTCCAGCAAACAAGGAATTCAAGGAATTCGAACGTGAATAAATATCAGCGACTGGTGATTATCGTCGCCCTGATCAACGCACTGATCATGGTGCTCTTTCCACCGTTCAACAGTCAGCCGCTGGCGAAAGGCATGTTGCCCAGCTTCGACGGCTTTTACCCGCTGATTTCTCACATTGGCAGCAAGCAGATCCACAAGGAGTTGCTCACGCTGCAATTGATGTTTCTAAGCATCAATACGTTGATCGCCTGGCTGGTGCTGCAAACCAAGAAGCATCAGGACGACATCCCGGCGTTTTCATTCATGCAGGGGATTGTCTGGTTTCTGGTACTCAATCTGGCGCTGATCTTCATTTTCCCGCCATTCGAGCCCTACCAGTCGATGCTCCGCTCAGACGGATCGAGCTTCGATAGCTTTTATTTTGCATTCGGCGACCGCTCACGGCGGCCGCTCTTCGTGCCGCTGCTCTATCTCGAATGCCTGCTCGTCGTCATCAATGCACTGACCTTCCTGCTGCTTTTTAATGCCGTGAAGCGCAGTGACGACGTGACCCGGCAGCGAATTATCCAGATGACGGAAAATCTGCCCGACGAAACCTTGCTCGAAATTGGCGCCGCCATCCAGCACAAGGTTGAGCAGCATCAGATTCATCAACAAAGCCACGCATTGGGGCGCGGCACAGATCGTCGTCACAAGTCAGTGCCTTTTGCTGGCGCTGATCGCCGACACGGTGATGAGCGACGCAACGAGTAAGTGCCAGCAGCAATCGGCACCGGGCATGCGGCAATCGTTAATGGTCAACCCATTTATGGTTAAAATGCTGTGTATCAGGAATAACCCACAGGAATCAGCGTGTTTGCAGTGTTTGCCCCAACCATGAGCCTTCTACAAAAGCACCTGACGGCCGGCGCACTGCTGGTACTGATGCTTGGCCTCAACGGCTGCGACCAGATCCAGCAAAAAATGGGGCTTGAAGACCCGGCCGCCAAGGAGGCACGCACCGAAGCCGAAGGCAAGGCCGTCGGCGGCGCGTGCCGGCATTCCGGCCGGGCGATCGAAGATTGCTACTCGATTTACACCTGGCTACCTAAAGCCGCTGTTTACGCCGGCTGGCGCGATATGGATGCATACATGCGCGACAACAAGATCGACACCATCGACCCTCAGTTACCGCCCGCCCAGGCGCCTGGCACGAAGAAAAAAGTCATCAAGGAAGAGGCGCCGGCGGATGGCAAAGCCAGCGCCAAAGAAACCAAAGCGGCTGATAAACACTAAATCTGAATACTGATTTCTAAATATCAATCCAGCGCCGGTTGCTGTCATTTATTATCGAAGCATCGTCATTCAGCACAAGGGAGCCACAGTCATGAGTCAAGAAAAATTTCGTCTGGTCACGCGTAGCGATTTCGACGGCCTGGTATGCGCCGTGCTGCTCAACGAACTCAACCTGATCGACGACATCAAGTTCGTCCACCCCAAGGACATGCAGGACGGCAAGATTGACATCACCGCGCGTGACATCACGACCAACCTGCCCTATGTCGCCAGCGCGCACCTGGTCTTTGATCACCACGAGTCGGAAACACTGCGTGTCAGCGGCGAACGTGACAACCGCGTGATCGACCCGGATGCACCTTCAGCGGCACGTGTCGTTTATGACTATTACGGCGGC